>JBDTAB010000215.1:0-14875 GCA_039924865.1 Gemmatimonadaceae bacterium
ACGATTCCATTCGACCTGCTGCGATCGGCCATCCTTCCAGAAGTAGGGGATCGCTGCCGCCGTGCTGGCCGTGCGCTACGCATCTGGAGTTCGGCTGCGTCGACAGGTCAGGAAGCGTATTCCATTGCAATGCTGCTTGCTGACATGGGCGTCAGGATGAGCGGTGTGCGCGTCGAACTGATCGCGACCGATTTCGCGTCTCACGCGCTGAATCGTGCGCGGCGCGCACTATTCACGCAGATCGAAGTCCAGCGCGGCCTACCGGAACGCTACCTACGGCAGTTCTTCATCAAGACGCAAGACGGTTTCAAGCTCGCAGACGATATTCGCAAGCGGGTTTCGTTTCGAGAGCTGAATTTGCTCGAGTCGTTCAGGTCGTTGGGGCAGTTCGACATCGTTCTGTGCCGTAACGTGCTCATCTATTTCGACACGATGACGAAGAAGGACGTTCTCGAACGTCTCGCTTCTGCGTTGACTCCCGGCGGCTATCTCTTCCTCGGCGCAACCGAGACAGCGTTCGGGCTCACGGAACGCGTGGTCCGGATTCCGGACGTGCCGACATCGCTGCATGTGCGGCGGGAAGATGTCGAAGTAGCGGTGGAGCGCCTCCGCGTGGGTTCGCCCGCGGCTTCAGTCGCCTGACGAGCGCGGCTGTCGTCGTGCGATCTCCACGCCCGATATGCACACAACCAGCCACACCGATCCAGCAGCGAACCCTCCTATTACGTCGCTGAAGTAGTGTACGCCAAGGTAGATCCTGCTGAGTCCGATCAGTAACACCAGCAGCAACGCCGCGACGATGATGAGCACTCGCGCGCGGCCCCGTGTGGCCCAGAATGTGATGAGGATATATGCGAGCATGCCATATCCAATCACCGATCCCATCGCGTGGCCGCTCGGAAAGCTGTAACTGAACCGTTTGAGAAACTCCATGGCTCCGATCGGACGCGGGCGATGTATCAGGATCTTGAGAGCTGCGTCGATGAGCCCGCCACCCGCGAATGCTGCTATCCACCCGCCGAGGACAAGCCAGCGACGCCGCATCCACAGGATGGCCGCGCCCACAACTGCCAGGAGAACCGCTGCGGCCGGTGATCCGACGAGTGAAATGGCGCTCATGATCGCATCTCCCGATGGAGTCGCGTGTGAGCGAAACCAGTGGAGAATCAGGAGGTCCATCTGTGTCAGCGGGTCGTGATGAATCACGTCTTCCGCGATTGCGCCGAAGATCCACAGTGCTGCAAGGCTCACGACTATCCCGATGGTGAGATGTAGGCCAAGGTATTCGCCGCGTGCGAAGCGAGCAGCAATAAACTTCCAGAGTCTCGGGTGTCGGTGGCCGTACTTTTCCATCATCGGCGTGTGGAGGATGCGCTGCGATGTTTTCGCCGTTGCTTCTGCAATTGCGCTGCTGTTCGTGCGGAACCAGTGCAGGATCAGGGCGAGAGCAATGAACAGTGCGAGAAACAGGGTGGCCAGAAGGCTTGCCTGTCCCACGAGGTGTTCGAGCTCCGGCAGATTCCGGCCGAAGACGTAACCCAAAGTGCCGAAGAGAGCGGCCCAGAGTATGCCGCCAGTTGCATTGAAGACCAGGAATGACCGGTACGGCATCCGGGCCACGCCAGCGAGCACAGCGGCCCACGTACGCAGGATTGCGACGAAGCGCCCTATGAAAACGGTTTTCCCTCCGTGTCGCTCGAAGAACCTGTGTGCGCGGTCGATGTGAGATTCATCGACGTGAAGGCGGCGCCCCCAGCGACGAACTAGAGCGAGCCCACCGCTGTACCCGATCCAGTAGCCGCCCGTGTCACCAACTATCGCGGCGCACGCGGCGGTAATGATGACCAGGTAGATATCGAGATGGCCAAGAGCAGCGTATGCGGCGGCGGTGACGAGTGCGATTTCGCCAGGAACCGGAATACCGAGACTTTCGGTGCCAACTACTACGAACAGGAAGACATAGCCGTAAGACTCAAGCAGTGCGGTTACCGTCTCATGCATCAGAAATGATCCGCAGATAGCCGTGATTCGCTGACAAGTTGTTCGAGTGTCTCGAGTCGCGCACCTATCTCCGAGTCGGAACGACCGAGTCTACCGGCGCGTGGAAGCAGGCTTGCATCCGGAGCGCCGATGATGCTCGATGCAGCGTCTGCCACGTGATGGTCGTGGACGATGGTCCAGATGAAACGCAATGCCTCGTCGATTCGGTCCGGCTCCAAGGCATCAAGTGAACGGATCTCGAAATAGCCACGAGGCCGAACTTCGGGGAACAGCGTTGTGAGATGTTGCCGATCGTCATCAAGGATTCTACCGGCATCGGTCGCGAAGCGGGTGTACGCTCCTACCGGATCCGTGGCGTCATAGGGCAACCCTGTACGAGTGGAATCGAGTGTCTGCCACAAGTGAGCGCGGTAGCTCGCGTAGCCTGTAGGTTGGCCGGCATAAGTGCCAGAGTTCGCGAATGCCGCAATCAGATAGGGAGCGAGAGCGTTCAGCAATCTCCACCGACCCATCACTTGCGGACCGAGTTCTACGCTCACGTGCATTGACGCAGTCTGACGCATCATCCGGATGCCCGATGATCCAATGGACTCGAAGTAGCGCGTCATGCGGTCATACCGTGGCGCGTGCAGTTCAAGTGCGACAGAATCGATCGTGTTATATGGGTCTGCACCAAGCGTGAGCAGCGAGACGCCCGCGCTATTCGATGACGCTCGCAGTGCGAGCAGCGTGGCGCGTAGAAAGTCTGCGAGCGGGCCGGGAGATTGGAATACCGGTGAGATGATCTCGAGCTGACCCCCGGGTTCATAGCACAGACGCCCGCCGTCGGGCATGTTCCAGGACGGGGCGCCGTAGGCATCGACATTCTCCACCCAGTCGAGAATGCGGGCAGTATCTCTCGCGATCTCCGCGGTACCGGGTCCGACATCTGTCGCTGCGATTCCGACGCGGCTGTGCGAAGTCTGGCGAACGGGAATCAGTTCGAGCTCCGCTCCAATCGCACCGTCGGGACGAGCGTCGGGCTTGCTGAAGAGAGCTTCCACAAGCGGCCGCAGGGATGCTTCGTGGGCCGCGATATCAGCGCCCATCGCGCTCAGAGGCTCGCCAACGCGAGCGCAAAGACATTGTCCGAGTCTGTGAACCATTCCCGGATTTCGAGCCCGCCCCGCAAAAGCAAGTCCTCTACAAGCTCGCGATCATACTTGTAGCTAAACTCGGTGAGAATCGCGTCATTCTTTTCGAACGTAAAATCGCCCACGTCCGCAATTGTTACATGCTGCGCGTCACGCGCGATCAGACGCATCTCGATGCGGTGCTCGTCGCCGTTGTAAATGGCCGCATGCTCAAACCGCGAAGGATCGAAATCAGCGCCGAGACAAGAGTTGATCACGCTCAAAATATTTCTGTTGAACCGTGCCGTCACACCTGCGCTATCGTTGTACGCCCGCTCGATCACGCCAGGGTCTTTCCGCAGATCGACGCCGAGGAGAAAATGATCTCCCCGAACCATTCTCTCACGTGCGTCCGCGAGCAAACCGGCCGCCGCATCAGGGCTGAAATTGCCTATGGTGCTGCCTAGAAAGGCATGGAGGGTCGGTGCTGGATGGGCTGGAAGGGAGAACGGTCTGGAGAAATCTGCGGTGACTGGAAGCGTTCGCAGTGTCGGATATTCGACTCGCAGCTGGTTTGCGGAACTCACGAGAAAATCCGCGCTGACATCCACCGGAATGTATGTGGCCGCGGCTGGAGCAACGCGCAGCATTTCATCCAGCAGTATTCGCGTCTTGTCGGCGCTTCCGGCACCAAGCTCTACAAGCGTGGAAGGATTGGAGATCGCAATGATCGTCCGCGCGCATTTATCGAGCAACGTGCGCTCCGCACGCGTAGGATAGTATTCCGGCAGCTTCGTAATCTCATCAAATAATTGAGAACCTCGCTCATCATAGAAGTACTTGGGTGGCAGGCTTCGCGGTGTCGCGGAGAACCCCTCGCGGACATCGCGCACCATGCGCGCACGGTCAAATGTCACGTGCGCAGCGGAACCCGCTGAAGATCTGACGACGAATTGGAAAGTCCCAGTTTCGGAATGTGTTGCGTATCGCGCCTGGGCGGGTCGCCCAGGAACCGCCGCGCAATACCTTGTATTCGGTCCCGAAGAATGTCTCGGAGTATTCGGGGTACGGAAACGCTACGAAGCCCGGATAGCCAGAGAAGTCGGTCGATGTCCACTCCCACACGTCTCCTATCATTCCGTAGCAGCCCAGCGGTGAAACGTTGCCAGCGTATGCGCCCACCGGCGCGGTGCCAAAGCCCAGCTGATCTACACTGGCGAGCAGTTGGGATGGTTCTGTATCACCCCACGGGAAGGGCTGCGCCACTCCATGGAGAGGATCCCAGGACGCGGCGATCTCCCACTCGAATTCGGTAGGTAGACGCTTATCAGCCCACCGCGCATACGCCTCGGCTTCGTGGTAACATACGTGACAGACAGGGTGATCCGGATCGACCGGCGCCACGCGATCCATGGTTCGGGTTATCCATTCATTTTCGTGGCGCTCCCAATACTTGGGCGCTCTCGCGCTCGAATCGGCGAGCCACGCGCGGCCGTCTTCTGACCAGAGTTCCTCTCGCTTATAGCCGTCGGCCTCGATGAATTCGGAGAACGCGGCGTTCGTTACGGGTGCAGCGTCGATCGAAAATGCGCGAACACTGACATTGTGGCGCGGCCTCTCATTGTCATACGCGATCGCCCGGTCGTCGGTCCCGATTGAATACGTGCCCGCCTCGATTCGAATCATCCGAGCGAAGTCTTCGCCATGCCGGAGCGGAGCATCTGCTACGCGCGGCGCGCGATATGGAGTGCCCTTCTTCAGTTGAAGCGTTTGAAGGATTGTCTCGTTGTGTTGATACTCGTGTTGCAGAACCATGTTGTAGACAAAGCCATCGGCGAGTAGAGGGTTCGCTGTGCTCAGATGTGTTTTTCCAAGTGCGTCGATGACTCTGGTCCGAATTTCTGCGGCCCGAGCCGTGAGATCTGCGAGACCCGGCAGTGGGAGCGCGGCTCGAGTCGCACGCGGGTTTTCGAACGGGTTGTACATGCCTGGCATTTCGGACAATTCGACCTGCCCGGAGAGGTTCTGGGTCAGCCACAGCTCTTCGAAGTGCATGATATGGCCCAGGTCCCAGACTACCGGGCTCATGAGCGGATCGTGCTGAAGCCTCAGATCGTCGTCCGAGAGTGGACTGAGTAGAAGAAGCGTACGCGCTCGCGCTTCCATCAATTTTGCGCAGATATCGCTGCGGAGCGCCGAATCTGTGTCATTCAGCATCAAGGGGATGGCAGGAGATATGTCCACAGGTGGCATGAGAATCTGAGAAAGGTAGGTACCAAGCGCGCAACCTGGTGCTGTTGGCGGCTACGGGACATCCGGAGCAAACTCTCGGCCTCGATTTGGAACGACGAGTATATGCATCAGTTGGCCGGAGTGCTTCCAGTGGTTGCAGACTCTGAACATAAGAGACAGCTTTCCTTCCTTCGTGGACCCATTGCACTTCGAATGATTCAATCGACCGGCCAGGCCCGTGTAAACCGGTTCTTCGAGCACGTTCCGCTCGTTGCAGCGGTGGTCGTGGTTCTGGTGTCCATCGCGACTCTGTTCGGGTGGTATACCGGGGTAAATCCGACCACCGGGTTCTACCCTGGCGGCATTGCGATGCTGCCGCTTACTGCTGTCGCGTTTCTGCTGATCGGGCTCGCTCTGGCCTTCGCGGCGGCGCGCGAGCGACCGTTCCCCCTCCGCGTAGCCTCCGTAGTCTTGGCGTGTCTCGCGATCCTGATAGCCCTCATTGAACTGGCGGCGTGGATTGTGGGCCGAAACCTGGGTCTCGATCTCCTCATGTTCCGCGAACAGTTGCGGCGTGCGCCCTGGGAGCCACCCGGACGGATGGCGATCAACACCATTGTGGGCGTGCTGGTCGCTGGTGCAGGCATTCTGGCAATTCACCTGGATGACCGGACAGGGAAGGGCACCTCTCACTGGATTGGGCTCGTAAGTGGCACCATCGGGTTTCTCGGGTTGGTGGGCTACGCGTTTGGTGTAACCCGGCTCTACTCCATGGGCGAATACTCCGGAATGGCGATCATGGCGGCGGTGAGCCTCTTCGTGCTCGCCCTCGGGATAATCTTCGCTCGCCGGACAAGCGGTCTGCCTAAGCTCCTTGTCGATCCTGGCGCAGCTGGCACGGTGGCGCGCCGCCTTGTGCCAGCTGCTGTCATTGTTCCATTCCTGCTAGGCTGGGGTCGCCTCATAGGGGAGATGAGCGGTTTCTACGACACTCCTTTCGGCGTTTCGATTTACGTGCTCGCAACCGTGGCCATCTTCCTCTGGATCGTGAGCTGGGCCGCGCGGATGGCGTTCGAGAGCGATCGCGTTCGGGAGGAGTTGCTCGCAGGTGAACAGAAGGCGCGAGAGACGGCGGAGGGTGCAAATACGGCCAAGAGCAACTTCCTCGCGGTAATGTCGCATGAACTGCGCACGCCGCTCTCCGCGATCATCGGCTACGAAGAGCTCCTTGCCGATGGCATCACCGGCCCGGTCAACGAAGCGCAGAAGCATCAACTCGGCCGCATGAAGGCGAGTGCCCAGCATCTGCTCCATCTGATTGATCAGATTCTGTCGTACTCCAGAGTTGACGCGGGACGTGAAGTCGTCTCCGCCGAAGACGTCGATGCGAACGAGATCGCACACGACGCCGCCACTCTCGTCGAACCGCTCGCTCGGGAAAAGGGGCTTCCGCTGGAGGTCATCGAGACCGGTTATCCGCTCCCCATGTCCACCGACAGCGGCAAGGTACGCCAGATCCTGGTGAATCTTCTCTCCAATGCGGTCAAGTTCACTCCGGCAGGTCGCGTGACGCTCATCGTGCAGCACGACGGACCGATAGTTCGTTACATCGTTCGAGACACCGGGATAGGCATCGCCGACGAACATCGAGATCGAATCTTCGACGCCTTCTGGCAGGTGGAGCAGCCGAGCACGCGCCGCGTTGGCGGGACCGGGCTTGGCCTCAGCGTAACCCGTCGTCTCGCGCGTCTGTTGGGCGGTGATGTAACCATTGCCAGCAGCATCGGCGAGGGCAGCGCCTTCACGGTGTCCCTACCGCTCGAGACCGATCTTCCAGCGGCAGCCATGTCGCGTGGGGCTTCGGCTGGCCGCTGAGGCATCCGCGACGAACTATTCGGGTGATTCGGAACCGACAGAATGGGGTGTGTTCCACCAGACGATCCTCTATTTCCGCACGGACCCGCCTCTCAGGATCGATTTACGGCGCGATCTGTCGGCCTCCGATCGATCCATGCTCGGGGGATTGGGCCTCGGACGATCGTTCTGTATAGTCACAGCCGAAGATCCGATGGGTGTTGCCCAGGCAGCTGACGTGAATGACGCGCTGGTTGCTAGGTTACGGGAACGAGCTCGGCAGATCGAAGCCGTACAGGTGGACGTGGACGCATGCGGAGTGGATGGCTCGCATTGCGAGAACAGTATTGCGATTGCGATCAACATTCAGGCGGCGATTCGTCTTGCGGATGTTTACCGGCAACTAGCGATATTCTGGTTTGACGGTGATGCGTTCTGGATTATCCCGGTTCGCTCGAACAAGGCGAAGCTAAAACTTCCGTGACGACGCGCGTCGCGTGATGTTTCCCGAACGCGTCGCTATCGCAGTCGAAACTATTCAACGACCACTTTAATTCTGCCGTATCTCTCTCAATGACTGCATCTTCAATTACGACGTCTGGCCCGCATACTCCACATGATCGCGCAGAGCTTCTGGAAACCGCTGTTCGACTGCGCGCAGAAGTCGCGGGCCGAATTGTAGGGCAGGAGAAGGTGCTCGATGAAATTCTCATGGCACTCCTCGCGGGTGGCCATGCGCTTCTCGTTGGTGTGCCTGGGCTGGCCAAAACGCTCATGATCAGGTCGGTTGCTGAAGCCATGAGGCTGGGTTTTCGTCGCATCCAGTTCACGCCAGATCTCGTTCCGTCCGACATAACCGGCACGGAAGTGATGGAGGAAGATGCGGGATCACGCGCACGTCATTTTCGTTTCGTGCAAGGTCCTGTATTCTCGAACATCCTGCTGGCCGACGAGATCAATCGCGCCCCGCCACGTACGCAGGCGGCGTTGCTGGAGGCGATGCAGGAACACAGTGTCACGGTTGCGGGAGAGACGATGCCGCTCCCAGCGCCCTTCTTTGTTCTCGCGACTCAGAACCCAATCGAGCAGGAGGGCACCTATCCATTGCCAGAAGCGCAACTGGACCGCTTCCTTTTCGACATTCGGGTTTCATATCCGGATGAGGACGCGGAGATTGCGATTCTTCGCAACACCACCGGACGTGAGTACGCCCCACTCGAGGCGGTCATTGACGCCGATCAGACGATAGCTCTGCAGCGCATGGTGCGCGACGTTCCGGTCGCTGACGTCGTGCTGCAGTACGTGGCTCGAGTTGTACGTGCGACGCGTCCGGATGAAAAGGATGCAACGAAGATGGTAAAACAGTATGCTCGCTGGGGTGCTGGGCCGCGGGCCGGCCAGGCCCTGGTTCTGGGTGCGAAGGCGAACGCACTGCTTGCTGGCCGTAAGGCTGTCACTCCGGCCGATGTGCGCCGTGTGGCGCATCCGGTATTACGGCACCGGATTTTGCTCAACTTCGCCGCCGAGGCTGAGGGTCTGTCCACCGAGAAAGTAGTGGACGACCTATTGGAGCATGTGCCGGCGCCCAAGAGCGAAATAAGAGTGTGACCACGCGGCGCACGCCGCACGACGAGGATCGCGGGTTGATGTATGGTCAGATCCTCGACTCCGTGCGCGGGCTGCGATGGCGCGCACGCCGACCCTCGCGCCTCGCCATGCCCGGCATTCATCAATCCAGAGTGCGCGGTACTTCCGCGGAATTTACGGAATACCGCCCATACCGGGCTGGCGATGATTTGCGCCGCGTGGACTGGAAGTTGTTTGCCAGGAGCGATCGCGCGCACGTGCGGATCTCGGAAGAGCGAGCGGTTACGCCGACGTGGATAATCGTGGATGCGAGCGCATCGATGAACTTTCCCGAAGGGCCGGGGTCCAAGTGGGCGCTTGCACAACAGCTCACCGTCGCGCTCGTAGCCGTAGCGCATGCTGGTGGTGATCCTGCTGGTGTGATGGTCGCTGGCCACCCGCGAGCGACGATTCAGCCGCGCGCCCGCCGCGGAGCCGTAACTGAGGTTATCCGGATGCTGCACGACATCCCTGTGGCTGGTGCGAGTCCGCTCTCGGCCTGTCTCGCTCTCGCGTCGCGCGCAACGCCCCGCATCGCGATCGTCAGCGATTTCCTCGGCGACCTGGAAGAAACAATGCGTGTCGGGCGCGAGATTATCGCGTCGGGGCGGGATGTATATGCGCTACACGTGGTTGCAAGTGAAGAGATTGACCCTCCGGGATCCGTATCGCTCGTCTCCGATCCGGAAGCGGGTGACGTGCGGCGGTCTGTCACCAGCAGGACGCGCGGCGGTTACTTGCAAGCATATGCAGACTGGAGAGAAGAGACTGCAGCGCGTTGGCTTGCGAGTGGTGCGGCGTATCGCGTCATCGTTACGGGCGCCGAACCAGTCGGCCACGCGGTGCGACGGATCGTTCACTCATGATCAGTTGCGACACCAGGCCGCGACACGTTGGTGAGTGAGCGCAAATGAGCTTCCTCGCACCGGGCTTCCTTATTGCCGCGGCAGTGGCCGCGTGCGGAATCGTCGCATTGCACCTGATAGTGAGGCGGCGACCACGCGCGACTCCGTTCCCCACTGCGCGGTTCGTCCCTGACGAACCAGTTGCCGCGCGCAAGCGTGCAATCAACCTCTCCGATCTATTGCTGTTGCTCGTACGCGTGCTTGCCATACTGCTTGTCGGCGCCGCGCTCGCGCGACCGGTCATCGCAGGAGTGCGAAAGAACATCATTCGCGTATTCGCAGCGGATGTGTCGGGTTCCGTAGCCAGCATCGGCGAGGTGCGAGATAGCGTTCGTTCTGCTCACAAGGCTGGCGATGTGGTTATTGCGTTCGATACTGTAGCCCGCGTGGTCTCCACGCCGGACTCGCTCGTGGGTGGCGGCGCGGCCGGGAATCAGCTCCCGGGTTCGCTATCTGCGGGGTTAATCGCTGCAATGCGCGCCGGTTCGTCGTTGCGCGCCCGCGCGGATTCGGTAGAGCTTGTAATCGTATCGCCAGCAACCGAAGATGAAGGTGATCGTGCGACCTCGGCAATCCGGTCTGTGTGGCCCGGTCGCGTGCGACTCGTTCGCGTTGCAGCCGCACGGCACTCGAAGGCCCAGACTGCATCCGCTGTCGCGTTCGCTGGAGCCGAGCGCCCGGCATTCGCCGTTGCGCAGAACCGCATCGATACCGTCGGCGCGGTAATAGCTGGTGGTCATGTCGTGGTCGCGCCATTCGAGCGGCGATGGCGGTTTATAGCCGACTCGCTGGGTCAAGCGCGGGTCATTGCGCGATGGGTCGACGGACAGCCGGCAGCGATTGAGAAAGACAGCGGAGGCGCGTGCACCAAGTCGGTGCTCGTGTCGGTTGATAGTACTGGTGATATCGCGTTGCGCCCGGACTTCATCGCGTTTCGAAATGCTATTGCCGCGCCATGCCGGCGCGCCCAGTCGGGAGCCGATACGGGGCTCGCGGTGTTGCTCGCGGGTCGGAGTGAACGTCTGGCGAGCACCGGATCACTTCCGGCAGCGGTTGATGGACGGTCGATGGTTGCACGATGGATGATTCTCGCCGCTATAGTGCTTGCGATCGTTGAAATGGTCTTGCGTCGTCCCCGTGTTGGTCGGACGGAAGACAAGTGACACCAGAACGGCGCGTCGCGCGCACACAGTCACAATTGCGTTTCGTCCTCGTCGTCTCTGCGGCCCTCTGGACGGGAGCAACGCTCCTCGCCGCACTCGCTATCGAGCTCGCCGCTGGTGCTTGGAGTCAGGGAACCGGCCGCAATCCGTGGAGCTGGGACGTCGCGCTAGTGTTGGCCATTGTCGTTGGTTTCTGGATTCTTTGGCGCGGTAGGTATGTCCTGTCGAAGCGCCGAGTTGCGCTCTGGATGGAAGAGCGCGCCCCGTCGCTCAACTACGCGCTGGTGACGGCCAGCGATCCGCTAGCTACGGGCGATATCAGCCTGCTGCAGGCAGAGATCGACCGATCCAACTTCGATATCTCGGTTCGGCCTGCCGTTCTCACACCGGTCATATACGCCGGCGTGGCGCTCTCGGTCATGGCCGGAGCGTTTGCCGCGGCGCTGACGTTCGCATCGACACATTCCAAGGCAACGCCAACTTCGTCGGCGCCACCGGATGGCTTGAGTGCCGACGCTCCGAACAGACTGCTGCACGTCACGGCGCGAATCTCCCCGCCACCATACGCGCATGCAGGAGCAACGACTTTGGATGACCCGTCAACGATAACCGGTCTGGTCGGCGGCGTCGTTACGATAACTGGCAGCGGTCGGCCGGGTGGCATCGATGCAACCGTGTCGGGTGCGAGCGCAAAAGTCGTTGAGTCCGGTCAGAACTGGCGACTGATATTCGTGATGCCGCAGAAAGCGACAATTGTTGCTCTTCGTGATCGCCGCTACGATCGCGTGATGGCAGTAATTCCGGTGTCCGATCAACCTCCATCTGTCGTCCTCATACAGCCCACGCGGGATACCGTCTGGCGACGCGTCCCCTCCGGCTCTATTTCGTTCATCGCCCGCGCTGACGACGATGTTGGGCTCGCGAATGGTCACATTGAATACACGGTGACCACCGGTACCGGCGAAATATTCAAATCGCGGACGAGTTCGGCTGGCGCAACGCTCTTCAAGGGAAACAGATCGGGCAGGTTGAGCACATCTCTGATGTTCGCACAGCTCGGCCTCACCGAGGGCGCAATACTTTCGGTGCGGGCCGTCGTATCCGACAACAACGCTTTGACGGGTCCTGCGATTTCGACTTCGGATACACGCACTTTTCGTGTTGCGCGTTCCGACGAGTATGATTCTCTGGCAGTTGAAGCAGCTCCGCCTCCGCCCGAGCAACGATCGCTGCTTACCCAGCGGATGTTGATAGTCTCCGCGGAGTCGCTGTTCAAAAAGCGACAAGCTCTTGCCGCGCGCGAGTACATCAAATCAGCAGGACGTATTGGAGCCGATCAGGCAGATTTGCGAAAGAAGGTTTACAACATCCTCTACGAACAGGACGAAGCAGGTGGGGAAGGGGGCGTTGAAGGGGATGATGAGGAACTGAACCCTCAGCTGGTAATCAATCGCGATCTCAAGCAGGCCTATGACGCGATGTGGGATGCGGAGCGTTCCCTGAATATTGGCGAGATCAACATCGCGCTTCCGTTCATGACGGCGGCGGCGCACGCTCTCGATCGCGCGCGCCTCGCGAACCGGTTGTATCTCCGCGGTCGGCCGCCGCGTTTGGTCGTCGATATCGGGAAGGTACGGCTGACAGGGAAGGATAGGGGAGTGAGCAATCGATCTACCGTTCAGCGCCAGCGATCCGATACCGCAACGATGCGGTTGAATCGGTCGCTGGATGCGGCGCTCACGATTGCACGCACCGATCCAGCACATTTTGTCGACGCACTGATCAGATTGCGCGCGGAATCGAGCTCAACCAATTCGTCATTCTCTTCATCGATTGGAGATGCCGTCGATTCCTTACGCGCCGGAAAAGCTGCGACGGAACCATTGACTCGTGCTCGCCGTGCCTTGTTTGGAAGGCCGCAGAGAGGGAATCCGGCGCTCCCGTGGAGTGGATCATGGAGCGGGACCCCATGAGTCGCTTCGTCTTCTGCACCGGTCAGTACGATTCCGGTGACTGGGATTCGGCGCCGCTCGTACCGGCAAATATCATCGACTCCGTTGCCCAGTATACCAACATCGACGTTGCGCCGAGCGGGGTGAATGTCGCGCTCGCGTCGGACGCGATATTGGAGCATCCGTTCGTGTTCATTACCGGCCACCTCCCCGTGCGATTCTCTGTCGTGGAGCGTGCCAACATCAGAAAGCTGGTCGATCGCGGCGGGATGATTTTCGTCGATGATCATAATCACGACATCGACGGCGTCTTCCACAAGACGGCGACAGAAGAAATATCAATCGCGCTTGGCCCGCTCACCGATATCCCGAATGATCACGAGCTGTATCGCGCTTTCTTCAAATTCGAGGATGGTCCGCCAACTACGAGTCAGGAACTCAATGGATGGGGCGATAATCTTGTCCACAAAAAGCTCCAGGGTGTGATGCGAGGTGGGCAAATCTCGCTGATTTACAGCAGCAAGGATTACAGTTCCGAGTGGAATTATCATCCCGAGAGCAAGAGATTCAATGCCGTCGACAACACCAAGTTCGGTGTAAATGTGATTGTGTATGCGCTCACGCGTTAGCATTCGTCGAGTTGGCGAGTGGCTCCTTCGCGTGCTCAGCCTCGCGATACTGATTGTATTTCTAACGCGCGCATGGACCGCGCGCGTTGATCAGCGCGCGGAGAGCGCAGCGCAGGCAACTCTTGGTCAGTCTCTGGCGCACTGGAGTCTCTCATCTCCCGCCAGAATTCACGTGTCGCTGGACTCGGTGCTTCGTCCGGTACAGCGTGACTGGCTTGCCGCAATCGGCCGTGGGGGCAGCACTGTTACCTGGGATGCGCCCAAAGTCCTGGCTACCGGCGCGAGTGTGTTCCGCGTTGCCGATCCTGCCGGCGTTTCGGAGCTGAGTATTTCGGCGCCCAATGCCAGCGTCATCTGGATTCGCCAACCCGATGGCGCTACTGACAGCATCTCCGCTGGACCTGCTGGCGCTCGCGTGAACCTGCCTGGCAGTGGAACCGGACTTGATGTGACCGTCGGGACGACGACCGCACATATTGCAGCTCCGGACTCAGTAGTGCTCCGGAAGCTCCTGGTTGAGGGAACTGCAAGCTGGGAAACCAAGTTCACCATCGCAGCACTCGCAGAGCGCGGCTGGAAGATCGACGCACTCACTCACGTGGCGCCAGGGGTCGACATGCGGGAAGGCGATCCGGCGGCTCCGGACACGGCGCGATACGCTGCGATCATCGCGATTGACAGCACCGCGTCGCTCATTGCTCGTGGCGCCGCATCGTACGTGCGCGACGGCGGTGGCCTGCTCACGTTGCACGACGCTGCTACGGTCGGACCGCGTGGTCGAGATCCCGTGGTGCTCGAGCGTCGTCGGGAGGGTGATGTTCGGGCGTTCCGGATCGGAAGCGGACGCATGATTCGGATCGGATACGCGGATTTGTGGCGGCAGCGGATGCACGGCGACGATTCGGTGTCGGATCCAGTGGCGGCACACCGCGCATGGCTCGCTCGCGCAGTCGCGTCAGTCGCCTATGCACCGCGAAACGCCTCGAGCGTCGCGTTGCGGAACGATTCCATAGCGGATCCTGCGCCTCTCGCCGACATGGTGGATCGGTTGGGACCGCGATCACGAGTCGGATCGCCTGATATTCCCTTCCGCACCCAGGTGCCGTCGTCCGTGCTGTTCGGGGTTCTGGTTGCTGCCTTCCTCCTCGAGCTGGTCTCACGACGACTGCGCGGCGCAAAGTAGCTCGGCGACTGCCAATCTAAGAGCGCGTCATCGCAGGTTCCCAGCCTAGGGCGCCGCCGGGTCTGAAAATGCGGCCCAGGTTTTGACACTGAGCACTTGAGACGTCAGAATCCTACAAATCATGTTCAATCAAATCGTTGCCACAGCAGGACGACGCGGCCTGATCCTCGGACTTGCCGCAATCCTCGCCACGGTCGCCAGTGCGGCGCTGAGAATGA
>JBDTAB010000216.1:0-8077 GCA_039924865.1 Gemmatimonadaceae bacterium
ATCAGCGGCTCGGTCCAGACTGCTACCGGAAGCGGCGGCGCCACCTGATGCCCCATGTACATCGGATGGTACAGGTGGTTGGCATCAGAGACTACTTCCGACCAGAGCCGCTGCGCGAGCTTTTCCATGGACATGCCGCCGCGCGGCAAGCCCTCGTCAAAACGCACTGAAATTTCTTCGGGCGAGAGGGTCGTCGAAACTCTACGTTCATCGTTTCGGGTCTCAGCGAAATATTCTGCAACAAGCGCGACTATTTCGGCGCCGGATTCCGCCAGGGTATCGCTTTCCAGAATGTCAAGAATCGAATCGTCCATCCGTTCAATTTATGCGACCATCAATATCCGCGTTCATCCATCGCCATGACGGCGCGGCACGTCGACACGACCCTTCACGTTGGTGTAGCGAACGGACCCGCTCCCCTTGTGATCGATGGTGAAGTCGCCGCCAATGTTGTCAACGGTGACGCCACCAGATCCGATGGACCCGATGTGCAGTGAACCGCCGATCTGCCTGGCGTTTACGCCACCAGACCCAGCGCTGCGTACGTCTACCGATCCCGTCACGCCTGCCAGCGTAATTCCGCCCGATCCGGTGCTAACCAGCGCGTCGCCATGAACGTTTCGCACCTCGGCGCCGCCAGACCCGCTGCGTATATCCGCGGTTCCGGAAACACCATCGACATGCACCCCGCCGGAACCCGCCCTGACCGCTACCGACGCGACATTCTCGACCCGCGCGCCGCCGCTTCCGGTGTGGACGTCCAGCTTGACGTTATTGGGAACCGCGACCGTGAGGTCGGTCGACCATCCGTCCCGCCACGACAGCCAACCCCGATCCGGGCCGGCGGCGCGTACGACAAGGACGTCCCCTTCCCGGTCAATTGTAACCTTTATGGAGTTGACCAGCTTCTGTGACGACCCCTTGATAAGTGCTGACGCTGATACCGAGGGCGCTCCCGCCTTTCCGGTGACAACAAGATGCCCTGAACCGTTCTCGATACGAACCGAGGTCGCGCCCGCTACCGGCGCCGTTGCATCGCGGTGAACCGAGTACGAGTCCGACTGTGCACCAATCACCGGCGCGCAAAGCAATACGGTCAAGAGCGCGGCGGCCGGCGCCGCGGGGAGAGCCCAGCGGGCGAATAACGGAGTAGAACGGCAGGATTCTGATCGCATGATGATGACCCGGGCATGGCGTTGACAACTGTCCGCGAGAACGACATCCCAACGCGCGGTAACTGTGCTAGTAGGACGTCAGCCGCGGCGAAAAGGTTTATTCGACTACCTTGCACGAACCAAACTACCCGCATGAATTCAACGATCGACCTACTTCTCCGCCGCCGCTCGGTCTCGCCACGCCTTCTCGGTGAACCCGCGCCATCGCTCCGGCAGGTATCAACCATTCTCACCGCGGCATCGCGTGTCCCGGACCACGGGCGTGCAGTTCCGTGGCGCTTCATCGTCATTCGAAAGGACGGTGCCGCTCGACTGGGCGAGGTGATCGTGGCAACCTATTTTGCCGATCATCCAGACGCGCCCGAGGGAGTACTTGAAACCGAGAGCCGCCGGCTCCTCCGCGCCCCTCTGGTCATCGCAGTCGTCTCATCGCCGCACGAACATTCCAAGGCTCCAGAGTGGGAACAACAGCTGTCTGCGGGCGCCGCGGCCATGAATCTGGTCATCGCCGTTAATGCGCTCGGTTTTGCGTCCAACTGGCACACTGAGTGGTACGCTTACGATCGCCGCGTCACGTCAGAACTCGGACTGAAGGGCGATGAACGGATTGCGGGGTTCGTACACATCGGGACAGCGATTGAACAACCGAAGGAACGCCCACGGCCGGAACTTTCCGACGTGGTGGTTACCTATGGCGGTACGGGGATCAAGAGCTACAACCCCGAACTGGGCGACGGCAACATTTAGCCGGCACCAGGACGCTCGCGCTGCGGCCGCCCCAAAGCGCGCATCTCCATAAACTCATCGATCACGCGTTCGGTAAGCCCCCAGAGAGTGTGACCACGTAGCTCGAACGCCCGAGTGTTGATGAGGATACCAGATGGCGTCGCTATTGTCGTTGTTCGCCAGGCGCCGGGATTCTCGAACTCTGCAACCGGGATCCACCACGACTCGACAATCTCCGGCGATAACGTCACCAGTCTGGCTCCGCGATGACGAAACACGAACGGCGTTATCGACACCCGCGGGGCGCCCTTTGACTGCGGCACGACAGACCCCAGCGCGGCGACGCACTCGCTCTCCGCAAGGTCGATCCCCGTCTCCTCCAGCGTTTCGCGGCGCGCAGTTTCCTCTAGCGAGTGGTCTCCAGGCTCCGAACTGCCGCCAGGCAGCGCAATGTGCCCGCTCCATGGGTCGCCTGGGTACATCGCGCGCCTGACAACAAGGAGCTCGTCTCCCGAATCTCCCGCCACCACCACGACTGCGACTGCCGCTGGACGTCGCTTCAATTCCATCTCCGCCATCCTTTACCAATTTCGCGACAAGTACCATCCGGCGGCACCCACCGCCGGCTCTTCCCACCTCCTCAGGATAGCCCCCCGAGTAGTTCGAGCCAGCGCAGCTCTGATTTTCTTGCTTAAACGCAAGTCAGTTGCAAACGTACAGAACTCGAACGCATTGGCCCGAGAGGAACCCGTAGGGGCGCATGCGGTGTATCCGATTCCCTACGACTTGCGGGATTTCACCACGAAGCATCGCCGGTCGCACAACGTATCGTGGCGCCGCCCGTACATCATCGGGTCACGAGAACTAGGCCGCGACCGGCTTTCGGGCGCGACCAACCAAATTTCAAGAGGATTCACATGCGGCAAATCAAGATTGCGGCTTGCTCACTGATGCTTTTGGCCGCGGCTAGTGCCCCGGCGCTGGCGCAGCAGGGCGGCGGTGGTGGCATGGGCGGCAGAATGAACCCCGCGCAGATGGCACAGCGCACTTCAGATCGCTTTATGACCGGCATCACGCTCACTGCAGCTGAGACGGACTCGGTAAAGGCGATCAACGAGCGATATTCCACAGGGTTGCAGGCAGCCATGGGCGGAACTGACATGCGCGAGAAAATGACCGAACTTCGCAAGACGCAGCAGACCGCGCTACGCGGAATTCTGACAGCTGACCAGCAGAAGGTTTTCGACAAGAATGTCGAGGAGATGGAAAAGGCGCGTATGAATAGACAGCCGCGACCGCAGAGCAATTAGCGAAACCGGCAACATCGCAACATGAAAGGAAAACGGGGCAGCCAATGGCTGCCCCGTTTTCCTTTCATGGAATTCCGCGTTGGATGCGCTATCTCGATCCGCGCTTGAAGATCATTACAGGTAGTGTGCGCACCATAATCTTCAAATCCTCGGCAAGTGACTGGCGCTGAAGATATTCGAGATCGAGCTGAATCTTCACGCGTACATCGTCGATTGTAGTGTCGTAGGCATGATTGATCTGGGCCCATCCAGTAATACCAGGGCGCGCCTGCTGTCGCAGTTGATATCCATCTATGTTCTGTCGCAGCTCCGCGAAAATGCTAGGCCGTTCCGGGCGCGGTCCAACGATATTCATGTCGCCGAGAACGACGTTAATGAGCTGCGGCAACTCGTCCAGTCGCGTCGTGCGAAGGAATTGCCCAACCGGTGTAACGCGCGGATCGTGCTGCACAGCCCAGACTGCGCCCGTGCCGGCTTCTGCGTCCTGACGCATCGACCGGAATTTGAGAATGCGAAACGGTCGTCCGCCGACGTTGGCTCTCCGCCTGTCCTGCTCGGGGGCTGCGGAACGCCTGCGCCGATCGACACCTACGCGATCCTGCACGTAAAACACGGGGCCAACCGAGGTGAGCCTGACCGCAAGCGAGATCAACAGCATTACCGGCGCGAGGATCACGAGCGCCAACAACGCTATAAAGAGATTAAGGAGGCGATTGAGAGCTTCGGAACGTTCGGCGGGAACTACGCGCGGTATCGGTAGCGCGGCTCCGTCGCCCGCTTTATTGCGCGACGTGCTTTCACGCACGGCACTTTCATCGAAAGAAATGCCGCCAATGTCCGTGTCGCCCGACGCAGCGGATGCGTCCGTCGGCACAGCAAACTGATCGGTGCTCATGCCCAAAATTCCCGAACAGTCACGATTTACAGTTTTGCAAGAGTGTAAAGGCCCACGAGCAACAGTTCGATACCAACGAAGCCAACCCAGAAGTTTCCCCGTGTCACCGCATACGCAAGCAGCGCGCCCGCGACCGGCAACCAGACGGCTACGTACAATTTGACGCGCGGCTCAGGACGCCTTGGCGGCTCCGGATCGTCCGGCTGCCGCTCACGAACAATCTCTCGCAAGCCGTACGTCTCCTCTTCAATTTCCGGCGACTGAATTGACTGGTTCACAGACGCTCCGCTGGGTGTTCCGAGCACATATAGTACCACGAGTATCGGCGAGCCGCACTATCCGGCCGCAGACGGTCCCAAAATCCTCGTAAACATCCGATCCGGCCGATTCCGAGGCCAAACGATGCGATGATGCCCTCGCGGGCGCGCCCACTCAGAGTTCAGTGGGCGGTGTGAGCACAAAACCAGCAGGTCCGCGATCCGCACCGATCCGTTCAAAAAAGGCGGCGCATTGCGGCGGAGCGTCAATTAAAAGCCTCGCGTCGGGTGCGGCCGCAAGCGCACGCCGCATGAGCTCGCGCCCGATGCCAAGACGTTGATACTTCGGGTCAACCAGAATGTCGGCGACGGCGCTGAACATGTAGCCGTCGCCGACCACGCGAACCACACCCACCAGCCGCGCGCCATCCCACGCGCCAATGTTGGTCGTCTTCGCGAGTGCCTCTCGCACGCGTGGTACCTCGTACCGATCCGGCCGAACGCGTTCCGCGAGCGGAATGAACGACGCGGCGTAGACACCGGCCTCGGTGTAGTACACGCGGCTCATATCCTTCCGTTCGCTTGGAACGGGACGATCCAGTACCGAAGCACCACCGCTCGATGGTGCGAACCTGGACGCCACACGCGTCGCGTCACGCGGAGCGGCATCGAGCCCCGCGGCACCAGCCCACGCAAACATGGATGGCTCTCCGCGGCTCTCAAAGCCGCGATGATTTCTGTGATATCGCTCCCACAGCACGCCGAGTATGTTGCCGACCTCAAGCCCGATTGCACCTGCGACGATCGCAGTGCCGAGAACCGCGCCGAGGAAGTACGCCAGACCGCGGGTCATGTCGCCCTGGTCGAGTTGATTGGTTAGGAAAGGCCACACAAACGCGCCCGACCAGAAAAATCCGACGAAAAACGTCAGGAGCGCAGTCGCGTCCTTTATTGTAATTCGCCGTCGACGATAGAAGTCAGACATCCAACCCCTCCATGACCATCGGTCGTCTTCACTTGAGCCACGCCAAACCCTTTCGCCGCGTGCACTTTCGGCGGTACAGTCGCCTGGTGCCAGCGGAGGCGGCCAGCCTATCCATGAAAGATACCCCGAA
Organism: Gemmatimonadaceae bacterium; assembly: GCA_039924865.1. GTDB lineage: Bacteria > Gemmatimonadota > Gemmatimonadetes > Gemmatimonadales > Gemmatimonadaceae > Fen-1247. The sequence continues at coordinate 5,479 of JBDTAB010000216.1, forward strand.
TACGACACAAGGCGCCAATGGCGCAACGAGGCCAGGAGACCTATCGTATTGATTCGAGAGTCCACCGGCAACGCGTCACTCCGGCGTTGCACAGTTCCGCCCCTGAATCAATGATCATGAAAGCACCGAACGTCATCAGGCTTGGCTTCGCAGCAATCCTCACGTCCCTCGCGGCTTGTGGCCGCAGCGACACTCACACCAACCCGAATCGGGTGGTTAGCGTCTCCAAGCAGATCAACGAATTCATGTACGATATCGGTGCGCAGGACAACATGGTCGGCCGCGACCTCACGTCGATATACCCACCAGCGATCAAGCAGCTTACGTCGGTCGGCTATCACCGAGCACTGAGCGCGGAGGGGATAATCTCGCTCCGACCAACGATGCTGCTCACCGACGGAAATCTGGGACCAGACGCCGTTTTGGTGCAGCTCCGCAAGGTGGGGATTCCCATACTGATCATCAAGCCCGGAGCGACGCTGGATAGCGCAGAGCGCCTCATGACCCAGCTCGGCAAGGAGTTTCACCGAGAGAAGGCGGCAGACAGCGTTCTTGCGCAGTGGCGGGCCGGCATGGACTCGATATGGAGTGATACCGCGCGCTGGTCCAAGCCGCCACATCCGCGGGTGTTGATCATGCACATGGGACAGATAGTGAATAACTATCTGGGCGTCGGCACAGGCGGTCCCGCGGATCAAATGCTGCACTGGGCGGGCGCCGTGAACGCGATGGATTCAACGCGCTCGATGAATCGACTCAACCCGGAGCTCATCGCCAAGCTCGCACCTGACATCATCATTGCAACTGACGTCGGCTTCGACCGCATGGGGAGCAAAGAAAAGTTCGCCACGCTTCCCGGCGTGAATCTGACGCCGGCCGGCAAGAATCTCCGGATTTACCGGATTGACGAAACCGAACTGTTGTACTTCGGGCCACGCACCCCTGCTACCTATCGCAAAATAGTTGCGATGGTGCACCCCGACTCGGCGAAGTGAGATAACCGAACGATCACTCCAGACTGCTCAGTCGCCGGGAAGCATGTAATCAAATTCGTACGAGTGTTTTCCCGGTTCGATGATAATCGTGAACGAGCCGGAAATCCCGCCAAGATCGCCAGTACCTGAATCGGGAACGACGTTGATGTCCATGCTCGCGTCGCCACGATTCATCTTTGCACTGTGCTGCAACACGAAGCTGCCGACTCGCCCGTTTAGCGTGCCCGTAACGCGCTCGATCGCCACGTAGCCGGCGGAATTCTTCACGCTTGTCCCCGCGCTAAGCATCTCACCCTTGCTGGTGGCCTCGAGATCTCCGTGTATCTGCTTGTCGAGCGACATGCGCGCGAGCAGTGGATCGTCAGTGTTATACGACGGGAGGGGAGACATCTTGACGTCGAACGTTCCGGTAGCATGTAATGCCATTGGGATCTGCCTCGAGTTGGGGCTTGAGTGAACGACTAAGCTGATGAAAATAGCCTTGGTGCCAGCTCTTGGGGTGCAATGAAAAACGCGGCCAAGTCGGCTTGGCGACGTGACCTCGTTATAACACAATTGGAGTTGACAGTATCGACTTGCATTAAGAAGCTCCAGTGCGGCCGAGCGGCAAGCTTATTGCCGCTCGATCGATGCAGCGGCGGCTCACCTGCAGCTGTGGCCGTGACTAGCGTCACCACTCGTTGGCGAGGTACCCACCTGAAACGTTCGGAACATCGCCTGTGGCAGCCATGGGTAATGCTCGTGGCCATAGCGTTCCCATTGCACTGGCTCTGGGAGATGGTGCAAGCTCCACTCTACGCGGGCATGCTCCAGAAGTCTTGGTATGCCGCAACCCGGCTCTGCACGATTGCCAGCGTTGGCGACGTCTTCATCACGCTTGTCGCATACGCGATTGTCGCCGCTCTAGTTAAGGGGCGCTTTTGGGCGTTCCCGTTGCGATCATCGCCGTTGCAATTATCCCAATCGCGACCACGATACCGGTCGGTTGCCGTGCGTCGGATCGGGCTCTACCTGGTGATCGGTATCGTTATCACGGCAATTGCCGAGTTCGTCAACATCTCGGTCTTGCACCGCTGGGAGTACGGTCCAGCAATGCCTCGACTACTTGGCTTCGGCGTCACCCCTCTCGCGCAGTGGATCATAGTTCCCATTCTGATCCTGTGGTTGTCTCGGCGGGTGAGATTTGTGTACGCCGGGCAGGAGGACTTTACCCGCGCCCTCCCCTAACGCGTACCGACGCTTGCACGCTCGCGTTCCCGGTCAGCGATCTCGCCGGTGTCATCGTCCGACTTGTCATTGTCCGACTTGTCATCGTCGTGATCGCCTCGATAGACGAGCGAGGCTATCTCAACGAATACTGAAGGAGTGTCCGCCAGTGCCTGGTGAAGCGCTCGCGGACTTCGTTCGTATTCACCAATGACGGGGAAAAATGTCCATTTGAGCGGCGCGCTACGCATGTCGCATCGTCGCTCGTCGCATCCGGAGCGGTGCCAACCGCATCGAGTAACCTTGCAGCGTCATACCCGAATGACGAATAAGATTGACCCACAGCTTTGCCATTCACCAGCGCGTCAAATACCTCCAGTATTAAAGTCTGGGACTCA
>JBDTAB010000217.1:0-3570 GCA_039924865.1 Gemmatimonadaceae bacterium
TGAAGAACGCCGTTGTCCACGGATGGCCCGGCACCGTGTAGCCGACGGCACCCACTCGCTCGTGGTCACGCGCACGAAACACAAACAACGCAAGCGCAGCCAGTCCATAGAAGATGAAGTCTACCGATGTCACGTAGCTCATGATCGATTCGTAACTTCCCGAAGCGGCGACTATTGCGCAGAGAGTCCCTTGCAGCGCGATCGCGGTAACTGGCGTGTGCGACCGGGGCGAGACCCGCGCTATGGCCTTAAAGAACAGTCCGTCCGCAGCCATCGCCTGGTACACGCGCGGTGTCGCAAACATACCCTGACTCATGAACCCGAACGTTGACAGCGCGATACATCCCGCAATCACTTCCGCGCCGATGTGCATATTACCCGAGACATGGTCAACGACGGCCGCTGCTGGCGTTATGGTGTTCGCAAGGCCGTCTGCGCCAAGCGCCAGGAGAAATGCGGCGTTTATGGCGAGATACAGCGCCACCACACCCAACACTCCAAAGAGCATCGCGCGTGAAAGATCCCGAGCTGGATCACGCATGTCTCCGGCGGCGTAGCTCGCGGTCTGCCATCCGCCGTAAGCAAACATCACTGGCGTGAACGTAGCGGCGATCGAGCGCCATGGATGCACTGGCATCACACCGGCCATCGTGGCGGATCCCGTCCCGCGCGACATGATCGCAACGCCACATCCGATGATCGCAACGAGCGCGATCACCTTGAGGATCATGAACAGACTCTGAGTTCTGTTGCCAGCCTTCAGGTTTGCACAGTTGATCCCTGTGAGCAACGCGAGGGCGAGTACCGCTACCGTCGTCTCGGACACATGCAACGGAACTACTGCAAGGAAATAGCGGGCGAATATTACCGATACGGCCGCGATACCGCCCGTCTGCACCACGAGCAGTATGGCCCACCCGAACATGAACGCAACTGCCGGATGGAATGCGTCGCGCATGTACGCGTAATGCCCGCCGCGCGCTGGATGGCGAGCCGCAAGCTCTGCATAAACGAACGCACCCGCGAGCGCGACCACGCCTCCGATTCCCCAGACCACCATCATCAGCAGTCCGCTGTGTACCATCTTCGCAACCACGGAGGGGTTGCTGAAGATTCCCGCACCTACAATTCCTCCCATCACGAGCATCGTCGCGTCGAAAGCGCCGATCTTCGGCGCCGCGCGCTCCGACTCGCAGACGCTCACGACAGGTTCAGCCATCCAGTAGCGCCAGCACGCGATCTATCTGTTGCTCGGTATTGTAGATGTGCGGCGCCACTCGAATTACTCCGCCACCTCGAACCGAGTGCGATACTCCGCCGTCGTTCAACCGCTTCGATACGGCTTCAACATTCTCGACATTGAACGAAACGATCCCCGCTCGCCTGTTTGGATCAACAGGCGTTACCAGCGAAAGTGTCTTGATGGCCGCAATACCGGCTACCAGCCGTCCGGCCAGTGAGTGGATCTTGCTGGACACTACGTCCAAGCCGATCTCGCCGAACAATTCCAGACTCGCATTCATTCCCGCCATATCCTGGTACGGGATGGTCGCTACCTCGAACCGCCGTGCATCTTCTGCATAGTTGAGCTTGTAATCGAGCATGTTCGAGAAATCCTCCGAACCGTGCATCGCAAGCCAGCCTATGGTGCGTGGCTCCAGGTTCTGCACCAGGTCGTGTCTGATGTAGCAGAAGCCCGATCCCCACGGTGACAACAGCCACTTCTGCGCACCGCACGAAAGGATATCGATCCTGCACTTGTGAACGTCAAGCGGTGTCGTGCCAACGCCCTGAATCGCGTCCACGACGAACCGTATCCCGCGCTCTCGGCACATCGGGCCTATGGTTTCGAGATCAGCGCGATCACCAGATACGAACGACACCCACGAAATCGCGAGCACGCCCACGTCGCCGCGATCCAGCCGCGCCGGCAACGCGTCCCAATCAGGCAGACCGTTGGGCAACAGCCCCAACTGTTCGTATCGTGCAGTGCCAGCGGTTCGTCGATCAATCGCCATCCACGGATATACGTTCGCGGGAAACTCGCCGTCGTAGCCGAGTATCACCTTGCCGCGCTCGATCGGAAGAATCTGCGCGGCGATGTTGAGCCCGGTGCTCGTGTTCGGAGTCAGTGCGATCTCACTGTCGTCCGCTCCGATCAACCCGGCGGACAACCGTCGAGACTTCGCCAGCACGGCGAACTGCTCATCCAGCGCAATCTCCCACGGCCGCTCCCGGAGCTTTATCCAACGTTCGAGCTCAACCACAGTCCTCGCCGGATGTGGCCCTGTCGCAGCAGCGTTCAGATAGACGACGCCCTCGTCGGCCCACGGGAATTCCTTCGCTATATCAAATGACATGGTTTTCTAGTCCGATTATTGAGATCTGTAGCCACACTGCAATCCGGCTTCATTGACACGCCGGAATCGCGGCTCGAGCGTTGCGAGCGCCCGGGCCGCGTACTAACTTCGCGCGCGAACACTATCGCAAGCCAAGCGCTCCCCGGAATCTTTCGATTTCTCGTAGCCTCTCAAAATCTCGCACGTTTTTCGGTTGGAGGAATAGATGGCGGAACTTCCACAGCGGCCAGAGTACGATGTCTGCATCGTTGGATCGGGTGCTGGCGGGGGCATGGCAGCGTACGTACTCACCAAAGCCGGCGCCAACGTGGTCATGCTCGAGGCTGGCCCCGAGTGGTACAGCACCAAGGACTCCAAGATGCTGGTGCCCGCCTACGCCTCGCCCCGCCGCGGTGCGGGCTCCCGCGAGAAGCCATTTGGGGAGTTCGACGGCTGTATCGGCGGGTGGGACATCGCCGGCGAACCGTACACAACCGCACCCGGGACCAAGTTCGACTGGTGGCGCGCCCGAATGCTCGGCGGCCGCACCAACCACTGGGGCCGCATCTCCCTCCGCTTCGGACCCAACGACTTCCGCGGCAAGAGTATCGACGGACTCGGCGACGACTGGCCAATCGGCTACGAGGACATCAAACCGTACTACGACAACGTCGACAAGCTGATCGGCATCTTCGGCAGCAACGAGGGACTATACAACAATCCCGATGGATTTTTCCAGCCGGCACCAAAGCCGCGCTGCTACGAGCTGATGATCAAGCAGGCATGCAACAAACTCGACATCACATGCATTCCCGGTCGTCTCTCCATCCTCACCCGTCCACTCAACGGCCGAGCGGCCTGCCACTATTGCGGACAGTGCGGGCGCGGTTGCACGACCAATTCCAACTTCTCGAGCCCGGGCGTTCTGATCGCCCCGGCGCTCAAGACTGGTAAACTCACACTGATAACCGGCGCGATGGCGCGCGAAGTTACGATCGACAAGGCGGGAAAAGCGACGGGCGTTACGTACATTCAGAAGAGCGACCTGAGCGATCAGCGTGTCAAAGCGCGCGTTGTGGTGCTCGCCGCGAGCGCATTCGAATCCGCGCGCATCATGCTCAATTCAAAGTCGTCAATGTTTCCGCAAGGTCTCGCAAATTCCAGCGGCATCATCGGCAAGTACATCACCGACACAACTGGCGCCGGTTTGGGCGGCTTCATTCCCAAGATG
>JBDTAB010000218.1:0-7763 GCA_039924865.1 Gemmatimonadaceae bacterium
GTCGGGTTCCATCCGCGTCCTGTCGGTTGTCCCGGTAATTGAGCGAAGCGCGCCCGTTCTGGGCGCTCTGGTCGCTTCCTGGGCGCGGGTTCCATCCCGGCCCTGAGCCACTCGCGGTTGACGCCACGTTGATTGCGGTGGCATTCAGCCCGTGTTGTTCCAATGCGTGTTGCAGTTCACCGACACGCAGCGACATCCGATCGGCGCGGTTGGGATCGCCGATCGAAATCGCCGTGTCCACTGCACCCGAACGAAGCTGGATCGTTACCTGATCAGCTGCTCCGCCTGCTGGGTTGTCTATATTGAGAGTCACCTGCGAGAGTGGCTGCACCGGTGCGGCATCACGAGCGTCGAGAATTCGCCCGACCTTGTCCGCTGCATCGCTACCCGTGCCGCTCATCGTGGGGACCATGACCGGTGCGGCGAGAGTCGACGGCTGCGGTTGCCCCAACCCAGCTGCGTGCGCCACTTGAGCGACCTGAGCAACAGACGCAATACTCGCAACCGTTGCTACGTTCGCGACTTTCGCCGAATCATCGACTCGGGTGCTGTCCTTTTGCGAGTCGTTGAAACCGCGCTGAGACATGCTTCCGCTTCCCATGCCACCGCCGCCGGACATCATTGGCATCTGGATGGGCGGGGCGCTCGTGGCGGAGCCACGGCCTGCTCTGCTGAGAAAGCCGTTGAAGTTGCCGAAAGTGTTGCTGTCACCTGAGCGTCCGTCGGAGTTGCCCGGATCCAGTGCGATTCCGATAGCGCGTGACACATTGTCGTCAATATTGACGGCATCGGCCGACGACCCCCATGCCGCAGCGCCACCTCTGGTGGGAAGCTCGATGTGACCAGGGTCTTTCGCGCCAAGCGTGCGCAGTCCTTCCTGAGCCGCGACCTGTGCGAGCTGCTGAAAGCCAGCGGCGTCCGTGTACGAACCGTCAATCATTACATCAGCGGCGAGGCCGAGCGTGTGTTTGCTCGACTTTGTCCACGTGACAACGCCGCCCGGTCGCGTTCGTCCTTGGTCATAGAGAAAATCCTGGCGCGACTGTGTCCGGAAACCCTCGACCAGCTGAACGTCCTTGCCGAACTCTTCGTGCATCCGACTGACTACCCGGGCAAGCCTTGTACGGAAATCGGGATTCAACGCATCGGCGTCGGAACTGGCGCTGTCGACGGGAGTCGCAGCCACGGCTGCGCGCGCTTCCGCGGCTGCGGCGAAGGCTGGCTTCCCATCGTTCGCGCCGGTACCGGGCGCAGATACCTTACCGGACACCCTGGAGTCCAGGTCCGAATTTGCATCACGAGGCTTCGGCGCCGGTGCTGGCTTGTCAGGAGTGTGCATCGCGTGAGCCAGCGTCGCAGCGAAGGCGTTGGTCGAAGCTGCGTTCGGCGAGTCCGCCTCACGTTTTGGCCGTGACGATGACGCCGACTCGATCTTTGGCTCGCTTGAGCCAACGTTTATCGGCAGCATGCTCATTCCGTGCCTCCGCTCGATGCAGTGCGGAGAGTGGTCTGCATAATCGATGCGGCGCGCGCAGTCGGGAAGTTCCCGAGTATCGCTGCCTGCTGCTTGCTCGACAAAGAGCCGAGGATCGCGCGGACGTCATTGTCGTTCATCTGCTCGAGCACTCGCGCAGCATCCTTGGCTTGCATCGCTGCGAACACCTGCGCAAGTCGATGGCTGATAAGTGAGTCGGTAACTGGCGTGACCACTGGTATTTCCGTCTTTCGAACGGGTTCACGAGCGCCCGTCTTCGTGCCGGTGGTCGGTGGCGCTTTGGCCACCGCCTGTGGCTTCGAACCAGGCGCAGAGGCGTCCGTCTCGGGAGTTGCTACGTTTGCGCCAGCGGGCACTTCTGCCACCTTGCCGCTGTCAGCTTTTCCACTGGAATCATGCGACTGGGCCACTGCGCCGTCGGTCGCCGGAGTCGTTGAATCCTTTGTCGAATCCCTCGCCCCTTTCAACGAGTCGGCGGCGGCGGCGCCAGGCGCTGCTGCGGGGACAGCTTTCGGCGCGCGCATCATGACGACACCGGTGGCGATGCCGAGGCTGATGGCGAAAGCTGCAACAAATGGAATTATGAGTCGCTTCATTGATCGTTGTCGTTGTGAACGAAACGCGATAGCGCGATGTCATCCATCGCACGCCTGTCGGTCTGCTCCGCTGTTACGCGGTAATCCTCTTCGTGCCGCTCGCGAAGGCGATCGAGCACGCGGCGATCCTTGAAGGCCGCGGTAAATGCTTCCTGAACTTGCGCTACGCTGTCATTGGCCGCGTTCACGATCTCGCTTGCGTTGGCGATCTGGCCGTCGAGTTGCTGCATGATGAAGGCAACATTGGTGAGTTCGCCCACGGAACGTGATTGTCCGTCAAACGGCGGTTCAGCTCCCGCCGCTCGCTCAGCGCGTAATCCGTCGAGTGCGGCTTTGGCAGCCTGCTCTGCCCCCATGGCCGTGGCAAGCTGCGAAGCAAGATGGCGTTCCTGCTCCTCCCGGAGATCAAGTACCTGCTGCAGGCGAAATCGGAACATGGTTATGCGACCCGCTTGCTGGATGTCTCGATGCGTGCTGACAACGTCTGCATTGTCGTTCGCGTTTCGGCGAATGATGATGCTTCATCTGCCTTCTGGCGGAGAAACGTCAGTACTGCATCTCGATGTTCCACCGCTGCGTCCACCGCTGGGTTTGCCCCCTTCTGGTAGGCACCCACGAGAATAAGATCTTCCTTCTCGCGGTATGTGGCTTCGGTACGAAGAATTGTCTCGGCGATGTTCCGATGACCGGTCGAAATCACCTGGTCGCGCACACGACTTTTGCTATCCAGGATATCGATCGAAGGGAAGTGTCCCGCGGAAGCAAGCTTGCGAGTGAGAACGATGTGACCATCGAGGATCGACCGGGTAGCGTCCGCAACCGGTTCATTGAAATCGTCTCCGTCAACGAGAACGGTATAGATGCCGGTGATTCCACCCACCCGCGCGTTGCCGGCCCGCTCGAGCAGCCGCGGAAGCGACGCAAATACAGATGGCGGATAACCCTTGGTTGTTGGCGGTTCCCCTGTTGCCAGTCCGATTTCGCGCCATGCCATCGCCACGCGAGTCACGGAGTCCAGCATCAATAGCACCTGTTTGCCCTGATCCCTGAAATATTCGGCAATCGCCGTGGCGACAAGTGCACCGCGCGCACGAATCAGCGCCGCCTGGTCGCCGGTGGCTACGATCACTACAGAGCGCGCGAGTCCTTCCTCGCCCAGCGAGTGTTCAATGAAGTCGCGCACCTCTCGGCCGCGCTCGCCGAGAAGCGCGATCACGTTTACGTCAGCCGTGGCGTGGCGGGCGATCATCCCAAGTAGCGTGCTCTTGCCAACACCAGATCCGGCGAAAATACCAACGCGCTGACCGCGGCCGATCGTGAGCATTCCGTCAATGGCGCGCACGCCTGTCTCGAAGGGCTCATCAATCATCTTGCGTTCAAGAGGATTGGGAGGTTCGGCGGCAAGGGGAACGCGCTCGGAAAATTCAATTGGCCCTTTGTCGTCGATCGGATGTCCCAGCCCGTTGAGAACACGACCGAGAAGTGCGGGGCCCACATCAACTCCGAATGAGCGGCCAAGTGGTTGAACGACACTTCCAGCATGAAGCCCGTCGAGCTCGCCGAGCGGCATCAGAATCACGTGGTCGTCGTGGAACCCCACGACCTCGGCAAGCACGGAACGGTCTTCCGTAAGGCTCGTCACGCGGCAGAGTTCACCAACGCCAACGTCAAGACCGGTCGCCTCGATCACAAGACCGACAACACGAGTAACGCGTCCGAATCTGTCAAACCGCGGCGTTTCCGCGACGCGGCTCACGAGTGCTTCAAGCATCATTGTCTGACAATCGTCTGTAGAGACGTTCGAGTGCAGTATCAACGCGACCGTCAACGATCCGCTCGCGTCCTTCGACCACGCAACCGCCCGGCAGTACGCGCAGGTCGGCCAGCCAGCGCACGTCTCTATTGGGTGCGATGGAAATCGGCTCACCACCGCCGGGCGTCGGCAGCGAAAGTAATGACAAATCCTGTGGGTTCACCCTTACGCGCATCGGTTGATCGATGGGGAACTCGGCCAGGGCGCGTTTGACGAGGTCGGCAAACGTAGCAGTGTCGGAATTCAACTCCCGGCCTACGATGTGACGCGCTACCGTTACGGCCAGTGCAGCGATGTTCTCTTTGACACACTCCTGCCACTTCGCCTCGCCTTCGCGAATCGTATCCAGCGCTGTCTCCATGGCAGCTACCGCGCTGCGCAGCCGCGTTGCCTCCGCGAACTCACCATCCTCACGGCCCGCGGCGTAACCTTCCGCACGTGCCATCTCGATGCGCTGTTCCATCTCCACGCGCTCACGTTCGACGATGTCGAGCTTCGATTCCGGCTGGTCTACGGGCACACCCGTCCAGGCAAGCGTGGCCATATCGGCAGGCGCCCAGGCGGATGGTTTCGTGGCGAACGAACCAGCGGCAAATACTCCGGGTCTATTCGATGAACGCATCTTCCATCGCTCCGGCACCGATAGTGATTTCGCCAGCCGCTTCGAGTGAACGCACCTGCGCGACGATCTGCGCCTGCGCTGCTTCCACGTCGCGGACCCGAACCGCTCCCAGCATTGAGATCTCTTCCTTGAGCGCCGTGACAGCGCGCGCAGACATGCCGGCCATGATCTTGACACGCATCTCTTCCTTCGCGGTCTTGAGTGCCAGCGAAAGAGTCCGAGCATCAACCTCGCGCAGCAACCGCAGCAGCGACCGATCGTCGAGCTTGCCGACATCGTCGAACACGAACATGAGATTCTTGATCTGTTCGCAGAGCTGGCTGTCCCGCTCCTCGATGTGATCGAGGAGATCTTTCTCGAGAGTTCCCGAGACGTGATTGAGAACACTTGCCACGGCATCCGGGCCGCCCGCAGCACGGAGACCGCGCGTAAAGCTTAGATCGGTTTCGTTGCTCAATGCTTTCTCTACTAGCAGCATCATGTCGGGTGCGACCTTCTCCATACACCCGATCCGATACATCACTTCGCCGCCGAGCGACGGGTCAAGATCCCTGAGAATGGTAGCTGTCTGCTGCGGTTCTAGATGTGCGAGCACCAATGCTATTGTCTGCGGATGTTCACCGCGGAGCGTCGTTGCGAGCTGCTGAGGATCCGCGCTACGCAGCCTATGAAGACCGGCCGAGTCCGCGAGCTGTGACTGAATGCGGCCCAGTGTCGCGTTCGCCCTGCTGCTCCCGAAGGCCTTCTCGAGAACCTCGCTGGCGTAACTGATGCCACCCTGCGCGATCGAGTCGACCGCCAGAGCCATCTCCATCCATTCCTTCAAAACGCCTTCAACAGTAGGCGCACCGACGTGTTCCATCTGAGCGATATGGAAGCTGATTTCTTCCGCCTCTTCCGGCGTGAGTGACTGCGTCAGCTTTACCGCTTCGTCTGCGCCAAGCGACATGCAGAGCACTGCGACCTTCTGCGGCCCGGTGAGATCCGAGGCCGAGAGTTTACTCACGTTTGTCTTCGACTCGGCAGACACGACAGCTGTTCCCATTTATACAGCTTCCTTCAGCCAGGCGCGCACGACACGCGTTGACACTTCCGGCTTGGCGGCGATTGTCGCTGCTACACGTGCGCGTGTTTGATTCTGTTCTGGAAACGCCAATGGCTCAGCGACAACCTGCGGAGCGTACGCTTGGTGCTGGTGTGCATTCGCGGAGATGGCGTTTGCCATGTCGTGCGCGGCCGACGCATACTGCGTGGAGTGTTGTCCCCCGGGCGGGAGCGCGAGCTGCCCGTAGCCTGAATGACCGTTACCCGAAGGAACCGACTTGATTGCCTTGATCAGCATCATCGCAATTACAAACAATGCCGCGATAGCCAGTACAGATATGCCCGGCTTCTGGTATTGCTGGATGGTCGCAATCATAGACTGCGGTGCCTCTTTGTCTATAGCTACTGCGGCCGGCGCGTCAAAATGCGTCGCGACGACGGTCACTACGTCACCTCTCGTGCTATCGGCACCTACAGCTCCGCGAATCAGCGACTCGATCCGCGCCACTTCCTCTGGCGTCCTGGCAACGTACGTCGGCTTCGCATTCGGACCAGCGTTTGCGGCTGGCGGAATTACCCTGTCATTCAGCAGAACGGCGACGCTCAATTTCTTGATATTGCCGATGGCGCCGGAGAAGTTCTCCGTGATCTTGGAGTTGTCGTAGCTCATGGCAACGTTGGACGATGCCGCGCCGCCCTGGGCGCCTGGTGTGATCTCGTAACGTTGCTCTGTGCTCGTGGCCTGCTTGTCTGGGTCGACGAGCTGCGACGACCGCTCGATCTTGTCAAAGTTGAGCGCCGCGGCTACACGCACGCGAGCGTTCCCGGGACCGACTATGTCATCGACGAGCCCTTCGGCTTTCGTCTGCAAGTAACTCTCAACCTCTCGCTGCGTCGAAAGCTGGGCATTTGTAAGTGATGCCATAGACCCGTCGTCTGGCGTCGACAGCATACGACCAGCGTCGTCCAGAACCGTAACATGGTCGGCAGTTACTCCGTCGACACTGCTTGCGACAAGATGTGCGATGCCCTGCACGACATCCTGACTCGGCGGTGCGCCGCCCGTTTTGAGAACTACGGACGCGTTCGACGGCTTGTCCTGTGACCTGAACGTCGCCTGCTCGTGCAACGCAAGATGTACCTGCGCAGATTGCACCCCGGTCATCTTGCCGATAGTGCGCTCAAGTTCGCCTTCCAGTGCGCGACGATAGTTTATGCGCTGAGTGAAGTCTGTCATTCCCCAGGAGGGTTGATCAAACAGCTCCATCCCGGGTCTGCCGGCTGATGGAAGCCCGCTCTTCGCGAGCTCGACACGGGCGCGCGCGACATCCCCCGACGCAACGAGAATCTCAGTCCCGCCATTACCAAGCTGGTAACCGATGCCAGCCGCTGAGAGTTTGTCGGTCATCTGACCCACCGTCTCAACAGGCTGATTCGCGAACGCCGGCACCCAGTCGGGTGCAGTCGCCCACTTGGAAATGCCAAAGATGGCGCCAGCAATGCCAACGCCAACCGCCAGGAGCATTACTCGCTGGCGACCACCTACGCGGTCCATCAGGTCCTGAATTGCGTCAGCCACGGCTTATAATCCCCGGTTCTCGATCACGATTGCATACTGATCAGCGACCGGTACGCATCCTGGAACTTGTTGCGTACCTGCACCAGCATCTCAAGCGAGATGGATGCTTCCTCAGCCGAGGCCATCACCTGGTGCAGCTCGACAGGTTCGCCCCGCGCAAAACGCTGCGCGTAGTCCGCAGCCACGTCCTGCTGATCCGATACGTTGTTGACAAGGCCCTTCAAGGTGTCGCCAAAGCTCGTTCCACTCGAGCTCTTGTCTTGCAGCACCGGGATCTGCTTCGCGCCAGTATCCATTCCGGAACCGGCGATTGCTGTCGTTATTCCGCTGATCGGGTTTGACATTTGATCCTCAGGCCTTGATGTCGAGACGGCCGCCGCGCAGCATTGGCGCCGGAGCGGGTGTTTGAGATGAGCTCATGCGGCCATACGTCAACGGACCCATCGTGCCGGCCTTCATAAAGAAGGAGCGCTCTTCCTTGCTCAGTACGCTCCATAGTTCCTGGTCGACTCCAACAGGTGCATTCGGCGAGTTGAGCTGCGCGGTGCGCGCAGCTGCATCGTTCTTTATCGCGTTGGCGACCGATTTCTGATCTGCAGCGCCGACTCCATTCG
>JBDTAB010000219.1:0-2990 GCA_039924865.1 Gemmatimonadaceae bacterium
CGGATCTGCTTACGTCTCCGGAGCCGCGCAACGCGGACGCAAATCGTCGAGAGCTTGATGCGGCGGGCGAGAGGTTGATGGAGGCGTTGCGCACGTTCCGGGTCGAAGGCCAGCTGGTTGGTCGCACCACGGGGCCGGCGGTGACGCAGTTCGAGATCGAGCCTGCGCCCGGCGTGAAGGTGCGACAAATCGCCAATCTTGCAGATGATCTTGCGCTCGCGATGCGCGCGCAGAGCATTCGTGTCGTGGCACCGATTCCCGGTCGAGGGGCAGTTGGCGTCGAAGTGCCGAATCCGACACCGGAGATGGTGATGTTCCGCGAGTTGCTGGAATCGCCCGATTTCCAGAATGCGCGCGCGGCGCTGCCGATTGCGCTCGGAAAGGATCTCGCGGGAAGGCCGGTTGTCGCGGATCTCGCAAAGATGCCCCACCTTTTGATTGCGGGCGCGACCGGGTCCGGGAAGTCGGTCTGCGTCAACACCCTCATTACGAGCCTTCTGTATCGCCACACACCGCGGACGTTGCGGTTCCTGATGGTCGATCCCAAGATGGTCGAGTTGTCGGTGTACAACATGATCCCGCATCTGCGACACAAGGTTGTAACGGACAATCGCGACGCGGCCGCTGTCCTCAAGTGGGCGGTTTACGAGATGCAGTCGCGCTACGAGCTGCTTGCTGCGAACAACGCGCGCAACATCCAGGACTTCAACCGCAAGGTTACGGAAAAGGCGCCGCTCAAGAGACCGAAGACTCCGAACGTTGGGTTCGAGGATCTGGAGTACAAGGACGATGTGCTTCCCTATATCGTCGTCATCATCGATGAGCTTGCGGATTTGATGATGACGGTGCAGGGAGAAGTTGAGACTCCACTCGCGATGCTGGCGCAGAAGGCGCGCGCGATCGGCATTCACCTCATTCTTGCGACGCAGCGTCCGAGCGTGAACGTGATTACAGGGTTGATCAAGGCGAACTTCCCGAGCCGGATTGCGTTTCGTGTGGCGAGCCAGATCGACAGCCGCACCATTCTGGATGGAATGGGTGCAGAGTCGCTACTTGGGAATGGCGACATGCTGTTCATTCCACCGGGCAAATCGGAGCCCGCGCGACTTCAGGGTGCGTACATCTCGAGCGAGGACACCGAGCGGTTGATGGGGTGGTTCGAGGCGCGGAAGAAGGCACGTACCGCGGGACTCGCGATTGCGGAAGAATCGTCGAGCGAGAGCGACATTCTGGAAGCCGTGCGACGGCTCGAGGCGGAGCGAGCGAACGGTGGTGAGGACGGTGACAATGGCGACGACGGCGATCGCGACAAGTTGTTCCGCGAAGCCGCTGAGATCGTGATTCAGAATCAGAGCGGGTCTACGTCGTTGCTGCAACGGAGACTGAAGATTGGGTATGGGCGTGCTGCCCGGATCATGGACCAGCTCCAGCTAGCCGGCGTATTGGGGCCTTCCGACGGGCCACGAGGCCGGGATGTGCTGGTGGGGCTCGAGGATCTGGAGCGTATAGCGCCAAGATAGAGGGGCTCAAGTGAACTCACGTAGCTTCGTCTACTGGGAGTTGTCCGCATGGAACTCCGTATCATGATCCCGACCAGCCGCACTCTCTTCGCCAGCGCGATCCTGGCCGCCGCGATCCTCGCCGCCGCTGGAGCGGTTCAGGCGCAGACAGTCATCCACGGCATCGTGCGCGATAGCGCAACGCACCATCCGATACCTGGAGCCAGGATATCCATTGCCGGCCAGGCCCATCTGATCACCGCAGACAGCGCTGGAGCCTTCACTACCATCGCGACGGTCCGCGATTCCGCGACAGTCTCGGCACAGCATCTCGGATTCCGTTCTAATACGGTGATGATTCACTCACAGCCCGGCGATACGCTACGCGTTGAAGTGCTGCTCGCTCCCACGGCGAACACGCTGGCACCGGTGGCTGTGGCGGCTGCTGAGACAGAACGCGAGAAGGTTGTTCCGCCGGAATACCGTTACACACGACGGTATGACAAGTTCTTTGAAGACCGGAAAAACAATTCGGCGCGGGGGCGATTCTACACGCGCGCGGACCTCAAGAGTTACGGCGGATCCATGGCGCGCATACTACGCTCGATGGGGGTGCGTGTCACCGAGGGCCCGAATCAGACAATCAGTGACGTGTATTTCTATACCTGTCCGAGAAATACATTCAACGGCGTGAGTTGGTTCCCCACGCTTATCCTTGACGGCACACATATCGCTTTGGACATGCTGAGTGACATAAGACCGTCCGACGTGGAGATGATCGAACTCTTTCCGAGCGCTGCGTCGACTCCAGCAGATGCCCGGGGCGACGGTTGCGGTGCGATCATAATCTTTACGAGCGACGCACCATGAGGCGGGCAGAGTTGGTCGCCAAGCTTCTGTTCTGGTGAATGGTGCCATCCGCCAATAGAGCTGCCTAATCCGCGCGCGGCTTCATCAGATCGCTGGCGCGCAACCCGTGGTACTCCTTCTGCTGCGCCTCCACCCACACGTCGTACACGTAGGGATCGCCACCGCGCTCGCTCCGGTCATCGGCCATCTTCGCGAAGCTCTTCGTGATTCTGCCGAGGGGCTTGCCGGGAACGCTCGTAATGCGGACGTGGTCGCCCACTGTCATGTTAGTCATCCCAAAAACCTAGTGCAGTTTCAGCGCCCGCGCGCCGGCTATTTGACGGACCGGCGGTAGTCGTCATTCTGGCAGCGCGTCGCGCGTCGTTTGGGCCTTTCCATCGGCCGCAACAATTTCATCACGCACGCCGCCTCTGGCTTTATCTCACGCCGACAGCTTCGTATACACTGTTTCCGTGCTCACTCAACGCCAGCAACTCGGACTCCGCGGCGAGACGATCGCGGCTCGCTGGCTCGAGGCGCATGGATGGCTGATACTGGATCGACGGTTCAGGAACGGCCACCGGGATCTTGATCTCGTCGTATGCAGAACGGAAGATGGAACGGCCGCCAGACTCGTGGCGT
>JBDTAB010000220.1:0-39482 GCA_039924865.1 Gemmatimonadaceae bacterium
GAAGCGGGGCGTCAGGCGTACATCGTCTACCCGGTGATCGAAGAGTCGGAGAAGATGGATCTCAAGGCAGCAACGGTGATGTTCGATGAACTTTCCGCAACCGTGTTTGCCGCTCAGCGCGTCGCACTGCTGCACGGACGAATTTCAGCCGAGGAACGCGATCGTGTGATGCGCGCCTTTCGTGATGGCGAGATCGACATTCTTGTTGCTACCACGGTCATAGAGGTAGGCATTGATGTACCGAATGCCACAGTAATGTTGGTGGAGCACCCCGAGCGGTTCGGCCTCTCGCAACTGCATCAATTACGCGGACGTGTGGGGCGTGGTGCCGATGCCTCATACTGCATCCTGCTCGGTGATGTCGGTGATGATTCAGCGGAACGGCTTTCCATTTTTACCAGTACCGAGGATGGATTCGAGATCGCCAGACAGGATCTCCGGCTGCGCGGAATGGGCGATCTTTTCGGACAGCGCCAGAGCGGGGAAGCGGCGTTTCGCATTGCTGATCCATTGCGGGACGAGGCGCTCAATCTGGTTGCGCGCGAGGAAGCAACGCGCATGTTGAAGGCAGACCCGGATCTTGCCGCGTCCGAAAATGCGGGTGTCAGACAACTACTGATGTCGCGTTACGCGCGCGCGCTTGCGCTATTTCGCGTGGGTTGACAGGTGGGCAATGTTCTCGGAACTCGCGCAGCTCGCCGAGTTGGTTTCCCGAAAAGTTCGATCTGTTCCGCGCACCGCAGGGCGCCGTTGGCAACGCGTTATGGCTTGGGATTCGCGAGATGACGCTTTATGCGATCGAGCTCGGTCGTCACTTTGGTCAACTGGTCCTTGAGCGTTGCGATTTCCGTTGCACGCGCTTTGAGCAGGGAGTCTGACGGCGGAACGACGGGGGGCTGTATTGCAGCGTTCGCCGTGGCGGCGGTCTGTAGTGCGAGTTCGTTTGCCAGGCGGATGGAATCCGTGCGGCATCGGAGCATGAGCGCGCTGAGCTCCTGTTGGAGTGAGGAAATCGACGCCGAATCCTGTGCAATTCGCTTGGTTGTCAGATCGCTATTGCGCACGATTTTATAGCCGCAGCCGCTGGAGCAGAGTGCGGCGATGGCAGCAGCGGCGAGCAGTTTGCCGCTGTTCACGAATGGGCCGAGTGCGTCGGGAATTGTCCGCTGCGCCTGACGTCGGAGGCCGCTGGCAGAATTATCCGGAAGGTTGCTCCGTGCCCCGCAATGCTTTGTGCCGAGATGCTTCCTCCGTGTGCTTCCACAATTTCCTTGGCGATTGCGAGCCCGAGGCCTGTCCCCTTGGCCGAAGCATTCGCCTGATTGTCGGCCTGATAGAACTTCTGAAAGATACTCGGAAGTTGCTCCGGCGGGATGCCTGCGCCGGTGTCGCTCACCTGGATGACGATGTCGTTGTTGTCGGCTTCCGCCAAAAGTTCGACACGTCCGCCGCGCGGCGTGAACTTGAATGCATTGGAGAGAAGGTTCCCGACCACCTCGCTCATGCGGTCCTCGTCCCAGCGAACTTCGGTGGGCAGATTGTCCGCACGGTGTACCTGGAATTGCACGCTGCGCTGCATCGCCAGCACGCTGAACGAAGACTGGAGGGTGTCGAAGAACCGCGCGAGATTTACCTGACGGCATTCAAGTGCGCCGCCGCCGGCTTCGAACCGGCTTACGTCGAGCAGACGCCGCACCAGACGTGTCAGATTGCGGGCCTGTCCCGCGATCGTTTCACAGACCTCGCGCTGCTGATCCGGCAGCTTTCCGTAGATGCCATCCTCGAGCAACTCGATATAGCCAAGGATCACATTGATCGGAGTCTTGAGCTCGTGCGAAGCGACAGAGACGAACTCGGCCTTCATGCGATCGAGATGAGCGAGGCGATTTGTCATGGCTTCGTAGCTCTCCGACAGCCGTCCAAACTCATCCTTTCGGTTCGGCCGTACACGCAGCTTGCGCGTAAAGTCACCATTGGCCACAGCGTGCATGCCCGCCTCGAGATCGAACACCGGCCGCGTGATTGATCTGATGAGCCAGAGACTGATGAGGCCCGCGAGCAGGATTGCGATGACCATTGAGATGATTGCGGTGCGCTCTGCGGTCGCCGTATCATCTGTCGCCGCGTTCACACTGTCGTGCGAGCGGATTCGCAGCTGCCCTTCCGCCGCCCGTATCGTCTGATCGATCACACCGATGCGCGGACGCACGCGCTGCGTCGATATCGCTTCCGCCGCTTCATGCTTGTCCACGCTCGACAGCGCGTACTCCTCCCCAGCGAGGGCAGGCAGCGAGTCGAGCGCGATGTGAACGTTCAGTGCGGCTGTCTGGAGCGAGAAATGGCCAAGGGAATCTGCGAGCATTCGCAGATGTGCGATCTGCTCGACCATGCGGTCGTGCGTTTCCGGCGTTCCAACGTATACGAGCGCCGTCTCCGCGCTGCGGAGATCGTCCGTACCCTGACGGAGATTGCCAATCATGAGAGACGCGGCAAACGCGCCATTTCGCAGGTCGAGCGTGGTCTTGTGCACACGCTCCAGCGACCGAATCGAGACGATTAGAGGCAGTGCGAGGACCAACGCGACGCCCACGGTTCCTATCGCGAGCCGGCGGCGGAGCGTGAGAGTAGGTATCACGTGCGGTTGCCCCGCCCCGGTAGGTACGGTATTCTATTCGGCTGCCCACGACTCTCTCGAACGCCCAATGTCATCCCAGTATAAAACGATTTCCAGCCTGCCTCACCACGTTGGTGAAACGGTGCGCGTACGCGGCTGGGTAGCTCACCTACGATCCTCCGGGAAAGTTGCCTTCATCGTCATGCGTGACGGAAGTGGTACCCTCCAATGCGTCGTCGTTCAGAAAATAGTCGGCGACGCAACATGGGCGGCATTTCATGCGCTCACCCTCGAAACTTCGCTGGAAATCGAGGGTGAAGTTCGAGCGGACGCGCGTGCTCCTGGCGGTGTCGAAGTAGGGGTCACAAATATGACAGTGCTTGGGGCCAGCCCCAGCGACTACCCGATCCAGCCAAAGGAACACGGGATCGATTTCCTGCTTGATCACCGGCACCTCTGGCTCCGTACGCCGCGCCAGGTCGCCATCGCGCGGGTGCGCGCGGAGATCCAGCAGGCGCTCAATGACTTCTTCTATGAGCGTGATTTTGTCCGGGTCGATACCCCGATTCTCACCAGCGCGATCGGCGAACGGAGCGGGCTCTTTTCTACGGAGTATTTCGACGAGGGCAGCGCGTACCTCGCGCAGACAGGGCAGCTCTACGGCGAGGCGGCGGCTGCGGCGCTTGGGAATATCTACACCTTTGGGCCGACGTTTCGCGCGGAGAAATCCAAGACTCGGCGCCATCTGACGGAGTTCTGGATGCTGGAACCCGAGATGGCGTTCGTCGACTCGGATGGCAACATGCGGCTTCAGGAAGAGATGATCGAATACGTCGTGCGCAGGTGCGTTGCGCGTCGCCAGAGCGAGCTCGCCGTCCTCGAGCGCGACATGTCGAAGCTCGAGGCGATCTCGGCACCGTTTCCACGCGTGGATTACTCGGACGCCGTAAAGACGCTCCAGCAGAAGGGCAGCTCCGTAACGTGGGGCGACGATCTTGGCGCAGAGGACGAGTCGTTGCTGGTGGAAGACTACGATCGCCCGATCTTCGTCATGAACTATCCCAAGGAAGCCAAGGCGTTCTACATGAAGGAAAATCCGGCCGACCCCCGAACGGTGCTTTGCAGTGACATGCTGGCCCCCGAAGGGTACGGGGAGATCAGCGGCGGATCGCAGCGTGAGGACGACTACGACAGGATGGTACAGCGCATCAAGGATGAGGGTCTGCCGCTCGAAGCGTACGATTGGTACCTGGATCTGCGAAAGTACGGAACCTTCGTGCACTCAGGCTTCGGCCTCGGGCTGGAGCGTACCGTCGCGTGGATTTGCGGGATCCCGCACATTCGTGAGGCGATCGCGTTTCCCCGGACCATGTATCGCCTGCGGCCGTAGCGCGAGATACTCTAAACGACGCTTTCGGATAGCTTCACTTCATCCCAGAGGGCGTCAAGCTCGGCGAGCGATGCGTCGCCAATTCTGACACCGCGCTCGCTCGCCAGCTGTTCCACCTTCTCAAATCGCTTCTGGAACTTGGCGTTGGCGCGGTCAAGCGCGAGAGCGGAATGGACCTGCGCCTTGCGGCAAAGATTCACGCACGCGAACAGCAGGTCCCCGAGCTCTTCGGTAATTCTGTCGTGTTGTGGCCCTGGTTCCGGTGGCGCTCCGGCCGTACCCGGAGGCGTCGCGCCCAATAGGGAACGCGCTTCGTCAAGCTCTTCAACGACCTTGTCCGCGGCTCCATGCCAGGTGGGCCAATCAAAGCCAACGCCGGCTGCTCGGTCCTGCAGGCGCTGAGCACGGTGCAGCGACGGAAGAGCTGATGGGAGACCGTCCGCCAGCGACGAGCGACGCTTTGACTTCATCTTTTCCCAGGGCTCCTTCGCCCCCTCGCCGTACAGATGCGGATGGCGGCCCTTCATCTTGGTGATGAGTCCCTCTGCGACGTCGTGGAAGGCGAATGCGCCGCGTTCCTCGGCGAGTACGCTGTGAAACAGTACCTGCAGGAGCACGTCGCCCAGCTCTTCGCGCATTAGCGGGTCATCAGCGAGCTGAATTGCTTCGTCGAGCTCGTGGGCCTCCTCGATCAGATACGGACGCAGCGACTCATGAGTCTGCGATGCGTCCCAGTCGCAGCGCTTTCTCAGATCGCGCATGAGTTCAAGCGTGTCGTCGAGTCCGGGGCTTTGTGACATTATGTTATACGGCTGTGGAAGAATCCATAATATATCCGCTGCCTGATCGAGCCTGGATCGACGTCAATCGCGATGCGCTGCGGCGGAACGCCGTCACGCTCATGGAGCAAACATCGCTTCCGCTCATTCCGATGATCAAGGCAGACGCGTACGGCGTCGGGGCCGACGGAGTCGTAGAGACGCTCGAGCCGCTGGATCCGCTGGCGTACGGCGTCGCGTCAGTGACAGAGGGTGAGCATCTTCGCGCGATTGGAATAGCGCGGCCCATAGTGGTCTTCACGCCAATCCTGCGTTCCGAATTTGCGCGCGCGCAGGCATGCGATCTCACTGCCGCTCTTGGAGATGCCGCGTCGATAGGCGAATGGGCCCCGTCGGGTAGGCCGTACCAGTTGGCAATTGATACCGGGATGAACCGCGCGGGTCTGTCGTGGCGCGACGTTTCCACCGTGCATGAAGTTGTGCGCCGCTGGCCGCCCGCGGCTGCGTTTACTCACTTCCATTCCGCCGAGCTTGATGACGGCTCGGTGGACATCCAGATAGCGCGCTTTTTCCAGGCGATCCGGGAGCTTGGCGTGGACATTCCGCTGCTGCACGCGGATAACAGCGCCGCTGCGGCCCGAGCGATAGACGGCCAGGGCAGATGGGGTGCCGTGCGTCCTGGCATGTTCCTGTACGGCGTGGGGAGCCATGCCGGCATTGATCCGGTTCCAGCGGTGAGCCTTCGAGCACGCGTAGTCGACATCCGCTGGATCGAGCCCGGCGATACCGTGAGCTACGATGCGGTGTATACGGCACCACGACGGGAGCGGATCGCAACGGCCACTATCGGGTATGGCGACGGCTACCCGCGGGCTCTTTCCGGCCGCGCGGTGGCGACCGTAAATGGCGTCAGGGTTCCTCAACGAGGGTTGGTGACGATGGACATGACGATGTTCGATGTTACAGACGCAGCCTGTGATGTGGGGGACGTCGTCACACTGTTCGGCGAGTCGGCCGACCCGGAACTCCGGATCGAGGGAGTCGCGAGCCTGGCTGGAATGTCGCCGTACGAGCTTCTCACGGGGCTGGCGCCGCGTTTGATCCGACGCTTCAACGATCGTTGATACGACTCTGATGGGGAAACGTGCAGCGATAATTGTTCTCGACGGAGTGGGCATCGGCGAAGCTCCGGATGCCGCAGCGTACGGTGACGCGGGCAGCGACACACTCGGTCATGTCATTGCAGCCATGGGCGATGTCGGCCTTGATAATCTACGTGAGGCTGGGATAGGTAACATCCGTAGCATCAAGGGATTAACGCCGGTTGAACATCCAGTTTCCGCGTACGGCATGATGTCTCCCGCTTCGGCTGGGAAGGACAGCACAACCGGACACTGGGAGATCGCCGGGCTCAGGATCGACGTGCCGTTTCCGACCTATCCAAACGGTTTTCCCTCGGATGTCATTCGCGAGTTCTCGGCGCTGACGGGCCGCGCAGTAATCGGCAATCTTGTCGGCAGCGGGACCGACCTGATTGCGCGCTACGGCGATGAGCACGTGAAGACGGGAGCGTGGATCGTGTACACATCTGCTGACTCTGTTTTTCAGGTGGCGGCGCATGAGGCGGTGGTACCGCTGGCCGAGTTATACGATGGATGCTCCATCGCGCGGCGCATGCTGGTGGCGCCGAACGACGTGTCTCGGGTGATCGCCAGGCCGTTCGTGGGCGAGTCCGGATCCTACCATCGGACCGCCAGCCGACGCGATTTTTCCGTGGAGCCCCCGGGTGAAACATTGCTGGATGCTCTCGCCGCGGCTGGGTTCAGCCGTACTGGTGTTGGAAAGGTCGATGACCTGTTCGCGGGTCGTGGAATCACCTCACGCCACACTTCCGGTAATGCGGAGGGGATTGATCTCATCACCCAATGGCTCGTGGGGGGTCCGGAGGCGGGGTTTCTCTTCGGCAACCTTGTAGATTTCGACCAACTTTACGGCCACAGGAACAACGTCTCGGGCTTTATGGGGGCACTGCGGGAGTTTGACGCCGCACTGCCGCTGCTCAGGCGTGCTCTTCGCGAGGAAGATCTGCTGTTTATCACTGCCGACCACGGCAACGACCCTACAACTGCTTCAACCGACCACGCTCGTGAGAACGTGCCGGTTGTCGCGCTCGGACCGTCGGTCCGCCGTGGCGCGCAGACGGGGCGTCGAGCCACCTTCGCAGATCTCGGTGCCACGGTCGCAGAGTGGTTTGGGTTGAGCTTTCGAGGGTCCGGAAATTCGTTTCTGGGACAGATAATTACGTGAATGCCGACGCCATGCGATCGGTCGCCGAGGCTGCGCGCGCGAATGCGTATGCGCCGTACTCGGGCTTTCACGTAGGAGCCGCGTTGCGGAGCACCAGTGGCGCTATATATGGTGGTGCAAACGTAGAGAGTGCCTCGTTCGGTGCCGGTGTCTGCGCGGAGCGCTCAGCGCTGGCGTCGGCTGTTACCGCGGGGATGAACAGCTTTGAAGAACTGGTACTGGTCAGCGACGCTGAAGAACCGGCACCGCCGTGCGGAATCTGCCGGCAGGCGTTGGCGGAGTTTGCGCCGTCGTTGAGGATTGTGAGTCACGGGCTTGACGGCAGTACAGCGGAATGGTCGCTCGCAGATTTGCTGCCGCACCAGTTTCGGCTCAACGCATCGAACGGAATTACGGAGTGATATTGACGAGACGGAATATTCGCCGCACTGGTGCTGCAGTGGCCATAATGGCAGCGGCAGCGCTTGCTGTAACGGGCTGTACTGAAAAGCTTGATGGATCGGGCGGTTGTCCGATCACGTGCACTGATCAGTCCGTCCAGCTACAAACGGTCACCCTCGACGCCGTGACATTGGACTCGACGGTGCTCGGCGGTCTGGGTCGTGGTACGGAGCACCAGATGCTCCTCGCCAGCCGCGGTGACACGCTCGACACCAGGGTCATCATTCGATTCGACACGTTGCCATCGACCAGCAAGACGTCGACGTCGGCAACGGCGGTTCCAATCGCCTATCTGGACAGCGCAATGCTGACGCTTCAGATCGACAGCGCCGCGATCAACGTCGGAGCGCCAGTGACGATGTCGGTTTACGACGTTGACGATTCGCTTGCGGTGGACGATACCTCGGCTTCCGCTGTCGCCGCACTGTTCACGCCATCGCGGCTGGTCACGAGCGTGCAATTTGACCCGGGCGCTGTTGTGGATTCGTTGAAGATTCCACTTCCGAAGGATTTTCTTCTTGCCAAGGCACAGGCACACGCGAGGTTGCGGCTGGGTCTCAAGGCCACAGCGATGAACAAGTCCGTGCAGTTCAGAGTCTTCGCGTCAGAGTCAGGATTCGGTGCGAAGCTCCGGACCCGAGTATCGCCCGATACCAGCGTGGCGGTCTTAGTCATGAGCCCGTACTCGCGCACTCCGGTGAACAACGCATCGATTGCGAACAGTCTGGGCGACTTCACGATTGTGGTCAAGGGAACGCCGCCTCCGCCCCCTGACGTTCTCGCGATCGGCGGCCTGCCGGGGACACGCGCATATCTGCGATTCAATATCCCGCTTTCGATTTCTGATTCATCGCTCGTTGTCGCGGCGACGCTGTTGTTGTCGCAACAACCGAGCACATCGCCCGGCGCGTCAGATTCGATGCTCATCCAGCCGTTGGTCGTGCTTGCCGGTGGCGCACTAAGCGATCCGACGAGGGCCGCGCAGGTAACGGCACCGCTGACGGTTATTGCGCTCGCACCGCTCAATACTTCGCCAGGCGGATTCGGTCCCAAGGAGATTCAGATAGGGCCAGTATTCCGATACTGGTCGGCTCAGACCGCAGAGCAGCTGCCTCGTGCAATCGTGCTCGCGAGCGTCACTGAAGACTATTCCGCTCAGCAGGCACTGTTCTACTCGTCGTCGGCGGCGCCGGCGTTGAGGCCCAAGCTTCGCATAAGCTTTACCCATCGCTCCCGGATTGGCATACCATGAGTAAGAAACTGCTATTCGGTGTTGCGGTCGGATTGACGTGCGTAGCATCAGCCGCGCACGCGCAGGGCTCGCTCAGTCTCCAGGGATTCGGCTATCCGCCGGGAGAGCTCAGTACGCGCGCACTCGGCACCGGAGGTGCTTTCGGCGACATCGACCCTCGCTCGCCGATAAACCCGGCGGCGATCGGGATTCGGCCGGCAGCGCAGATTTTTGCGCAATACGACCCCGAGTTTCGTCGGGTGACTACAGGCGGCGTGACATCGGCTACGACGACCGCGCGGCTCCCGAACGTGGGCGGTGTGCTTCCGGTCAACGACAAGTTCGTGATTGGATTCTCGGCGGCTACTCTTCTGGATCGCACATTTGAGACGAGCCTCACGCGCACGCAGGTGCTCGACGTGGATACCGTGTCGTCCACCGAGCGATTCAAGAGCGAAGGCGCGATAACAGACGTGCGCCTTGCACTGGCGTACTCGCCCACTAGCCGTATCCATATCGGTGTGGCATTTCACGCGTTCCCTGGTTCGATGCAGCTTACGTCGAACGAGCTCTTCCCCGATTCCACGCAGTACCAGAGCATCACTCAGATCAGCGAGGTATCGTTCTCCGGAAACGCGTTTTCAGCTGGTGTCGAGATCGAGCCGATTTCCACGCTGAGCATCGCTTTCAGCGGCCGGAAGGGTGGCACGGCGAAGATGTTCTCGAACGATTCGTTGCTCACCAAGGCAACGATTCCCGACAGGTATTCCGGGTCGATCGCATTCTCCGGGATTCCGGGAACGACAGTTGCCGTGCGCGCGCAGCACGAACGATGGAGCCAGTTGAATTCATTGAGCACCGTTGGGACGAAAGCCGTTGACGCCAACGATATCAGCGCCGGCGTCGAATCTTCCGGGCCGCGACTTGGCGGCTTTCCGCTCCTCCTCAGGATCGGTGCGCGGCAGCGAACGCTACCCTTCGAGTTGGGGACATCGTCGATCAAGGAGACATCATTCGGTGCTGGCATCGGCGTTCCGATTGCTTACGACCGTGTGACACTCGACATAGCGGCCCTGCACACGGACCGCACGGGCGTGGCCGGCGTGACAGAGCGCGCGTACAATCTCAGCTTCGGGCTGCAGGTGCATCCGTAGCGTCTTATGGAAGCAGCCGAACAGAAGCCGCCTCTGATTCTCGTGGCCGACGATGTGCCGGCCAACGTGGAGCTTCTGTTCGATCAGCTCGAAACCCTGGGTTTCCGCGCGATTGCGGCCGTCGACGGTCCGTCCGCGATCGCGGCATGCATCGAGCATTGTCCGGATCTTTGCATTCTCGATGTGGCGATGCCGGCTGGCGACCTGGGAGTAAGCGATCGCGCCACGGGATTCGAAGTGTGCCGGCGGATCAAGCGTGATCCGCGAACGGCACGTATACCGGTCATCTTCGTCACGGCGCTCAACGATACGACAGACCGGGTGAAGGGCATCGAGGCGGGTGGCGATGACTTTCTTACCAAGCCACACAATCGCCTCGTGCTCGGCGCACGCGTTCGAAGTCTCCTCAAGCTCAAGGCCGCCACGGACGCGCTCGAGGAAAGCTATCGAAAGCTGCGCGAGCTCGAGAAAGTCCGCGACGATCTCATGAAGATGATCGTGCACGATCTCAAGACGCCGCTGACCTCCGTGCTCGCGACGCTGGAGATGGTGGGTGACGGTGACTTCGGACCGGTTTCGATCGAACAACGACGTGCGCTGAACGATGCCGAAACCAAGTCGGAGGAATTGCTTGGACTGATCGGAGACTTGCTGGAAGTCGCGAAGGTCGAAGAGACCGGAATTGTGCTGGACACAGAGGAGATTGCACCTGCCGCGTTCATCACGGAGGTGCTTCACGAGTGGCAAGTCCGGTTCACTCAGGAACATGCGTCAATCGTCACGATTATTTCCGAAGATGCGCCGACCTTCGAGGCGGATAAACCACTCCTGAAGCGCGTGTTCTCGAACATTCTGCAGAACGCGCTTACGCATTCGGCGAACGCAATAGAGTTGGAGATCACTGTGCGTGGCGAAGCCGATGGAGTGCTCTTCGGAATTCAGGACAATGGCCCGGGGATCCCAGAGGAATTCCACGATCTCATATTCCAGAAATTTGGACGAGTGAAGACAGGGCACGTTCCGCGCGTGCGCAGCTCCGGATTGGGACTGGCGTTCTGCAAGCTTGTCGTCGAAGCACACGGCGGCAGAATATGGGTACGCAGCACCGTCGGAGATGGCAGCTCGTTCTACATCCAGCTACCGGCTCGTGTTCAACTGAGTCAACGAGAAAAAGCATGACCCGCCCAACAGTTTATATCGAAACGTACGGCTGTCAGATGAACGTGAGTGATACCGAACTCATGCTGGGCAAGCTGGCTGCATCGGGATACGATGCTGTCGACGGGCCGGATGGCGCGGACGTGATCCTCGTCAATACATGCGCAATTCGTGATCACGCGGAACAGAGAGTGATCGGGCGTCTTGGCGAGTTGAAGCGGCACATGTCGCCGACAGCCGTGATGGGAGTTACGGGATGCATGGCGCAGCGACTCGGCCCGGTACTGCTTGAGCGTACGCCACACGTGAGCATCGTGATCGGACCCGATGGCTACCGCGCATTACCGACGCTGATCGACAATGCCCGTCACGGAGTGAGGACGACGTCGACCAGTTTTGATATTGAAGAGCATTACGAGGACTTCAAGCCTCGCCGGTTCGACAAGGTCAAGGCGTGGATCCCGGTGCAACGCGGGTGCGATTACCGTTGCACATACTGCATCGTGCCGTACACTCGCGGATCAGAAAGAAGCCGTACACTCGCGGATGTCGTGCGCGAAACCGAGAGCGTGGTCGCCGACGGGATGTCGGAGATTGTGCTGCTGGGGCAGACGGTGAATTCGTACAACGACGGCACGTACGATTTTGCGGATCTCCTGCGTGCGGTTGGCGCCGTCGAGGGGGTTCGGCGATTGCGCTTCACCAGCCCACATCCCAACGACTTCAGTGACCGGGTGATCGAGGCAATAGCGACGACGCCCCAGGTATGCGAGCATGTCCATCTTCCAATGCAGTCGGGATCGTCACGCACCCTCAAGCGGATGCTCCGGCGGTATACGCGCGAGGGATATTTCGAATGCGCCGCGCGCCTGAGGGCGGCTGTACCGGGGCTCTCACTCACGACCGATATCATCGTTGGATTCCCAGGCGAGTCGGACGAGGATTTTGCCGAAACCCTGAGCGCGGTCCGCGAAATTGGCTTCGACGACGCGTACACCTTCAAGTTCTCGATGCGCGACGGAACTCCGGCGACGAGGCTGCCCGCGGAGCTGACGGTAAGTGACGAAGTTGCAAGCGACCGACTTGCACAACTGATTTCCGTTGTCCGCGTAGGATCTCGGGCGCGTAACATGAGTCAGCTGGGTTCGCGCCGCGAGGTGCTGATAGAGAAGGAAGCGCGTCGTGGCGGCCTGCTCCAGGCGCGTACGAGAGACTTCAAGACCGTCATCGTACCCGGCGGCGTGGATATGATCGGTCAGTATGTGACTGTGGAGCTGACCGGGACTACTGGATCAACCTTCACCGGTGCCGTAATTCCGTCCCGAGCGCCGCTTCCGATGCGGTAATCTGGTTGCGCGGGCGCGCGAACGATCAACTCGGCGCCGCTTGTTGTATGTATCGTCTGCCCACGCATGTCGATGATCATGTGGGTATTCGGTTTCATTGTCGCTGGTCTTTTCACCGGCTACTCGCTGCCTTGGCAGATGGGACTGGCAGCGTGCGGCGCCATTGCATGGCTGGCCGCGATGGAGTTTGTTCCCGCGGCTGGCCTGCTGTACTTCGCGGCTGCATGCGCGATTGCTCTCAACAGTCCGCCAGCCGACATCCATCGCGGCATCGCAGTGCGACGCGACTCCACAGAGATTGGCGAACGAATGCGGTTGCGGGCCAGCCGCGTCATTGACCGAGAATTTGGGAGCGACGCACCGACGGCGCGCGCGCTTCTGGTCGCCGATCAAGGCGAGATCCCCAAAGATGTGAAGCGAGCATACGCTGATGCAGGGATCGTTCACATGCTCGCTATTTCGGGATTGCACGTGTCCATCGTTGCGGCATCGCTGGCGCTGATGCTTAGCCTTATGCGCGTGCCGGTTCGTGCGGCGTCGGTGCTAACTGCCGCAATTATAATCGGCTACGTATTCGTGCTTGGGTTTCCGGCACCGGCGTTACGTTCGGCCGTAATGGTCTGCGTCGCGACAGCGGCGCATGCGTGCCAGCGTCATACTTCGCGGTGGAGTATTCTCGCCATTGGAGGTATGGTTCCCCTGTTGAGTCCGCAGACAGTGCTCGCCGTCGGCTATCAGCTCAGCATGGCGGGCGTGGCTGCGGTTATTGCGGGCGGCGAGGTAACGAAGCGGGGTCGCCTCGGCCGCCTCCGCGGATGGCGACGTGGCGTTACTCACTCGCTGGTAGTTTCCACAATTGCATCGCTTGTGACGGCGCCGCTTGTTGCGTGTTGGTTCGGGCGGCTCTCTCTTATCGGGCCCCTGACAAATCTGGTGGCGGACCCGGTCATAGCACTCGTGCAGCCAATGCTTTTTCTTGCGCTCGTCCTCTCCCCGTGGCCGGCGGCGGCCCAGTTCGCTGCCGCCGCGGCCCATCCATTGCTGATTGCATTCGAGGCCATCGCGCGGTCGGCCGCGTCCGTGCCGCATGCGGCGGTCGACGTTTCCGTATCGCCCGTGGCAACCGTGCTCTCTATAATTGCGGCGTTGGCAATGCTGGTAGCGTGCGCAAGCCGCTTGCCCGGTCGTGCGGCGGCCGTCGCTGCCGTCGCCGTGTGCCTTACAGTCTGGACCGCCTGAAACCGATCGAATACCCGCCTGGAAATCCGATGAAAACCACCTTGGACGATGCGATGGGCAGTGTAGTCAGAAGCACGGCCGGCCTCCGATTTGGCTTGCCGCCGGACTTGGTTCAGGCATTTCCCGAGCTGGCCACGGTCACTTGGCGCCTCGGAGGGTTCCCACTCCGCGTCGGAGGGTGGTTCCTGGGTGGAGGCTCGGTGGCCGCTATTACTATCGGTTCTACGGTATTTCTGTCACCGGCTGGGGTGCCGTCTCTCCACTTGCTTCTCCACGAGTTGGGGCATGTGCGGCAGTTCAGGCGGGACAAAGCTTTTGCCATACGTTACCTTTGGGAATCATTGCGCCGTGGGTATTCGCGTAACCGTTTCGAAGCAGAGGCCGAGCAGTTCGCCGAGGAGGTGTTATGGTCAAGCACACAGCGACGTCAGTCGTAACGATCGAGCGGTACATCATCGAGCAGGAACACCTGTATCCTGATGCCACCGGCGAGCTTTCCGGGCTGCTATACGACATAGCGCTTGCCGCAAAGATGATCGCAAACAAGGTTCGAATGGCGGGCCTTGCGGACATCATCGGCGCCACGGAGCACGAAAACGTACAGGGCGAAATCCAGCAGAAACTGGACGTTCTGGCCAACGACATGATCATCAAGGCCCTGGACCACAGCGGTCGTCTCTGCGCGATGGCGTCGGAAGAAGAACCCGACATCATTCAGATCCCCGACAATTTCCGCTGCGGCAAGTACTGCCTGCTGTTCGATCCGCTGGACGGTTCTTCCAATATCGACGTAAATGTTCCGGTGGGGACAATTTTCTCCGTCCTCAGCAAGATCACGCGCGGAGCGCGTGGCGAGATGGAGGACATGCTGCAGCCTGGACGACGACAGGTCGCGGCTGGCTATGTGATCTATGGGTCGAGCACGATGATGGTGTACACCACCGGCCAGGGTGTTCACGGGTTCACCCTGGATCCGCAGATCGGTGAATTTCTGTTGTCCCACCCGAACATTTCGATCCCTGAACACGGGCGGTACCTCTCGGTCAACGATTCCTACGAGCAGGTATGGGACGAGGACGTGCGCGCCCTGATGCGCCGTTACCGCGGTCTAGATGGCCAGCGCGACCCGATGAGCGTTCGTTACGTTGGTTCGCTCGTCGCCGACTTCCACCGCAATCTCCTGGGCGGCGGACTGTTCGCGTATCCGGCGAACGAAAAGAATCCACGTGGCAAGCTCAGGCTGCTGTACGAGGCAAACCCGCTCGCGTTTATTGTCGAGCAGGCAGGTGGCCTCGCGAGCACTGGCAGTATGCGTATTCTTGACGTCGAGCCAACGGATCTGCACCAGCGTACGCCGCTTTTCATTGGAAGCAAGCAGGACGTAATGACGGCTGACATGATGTTGTCGCGGCCGCTTCTCGCCGAGCAGGCGTAGCATCGGATTGGGCGAGCGTGGTGTGTCGGAGCGAGCGCCTGTGAGCGGTAATAAAGTAAAAGACGATTGTGAAACCACATCCGGAATTCCGGTGCAGGTCGTGTATCGGCCATCGGATGTCGCGACGGATTACAGCACTGATCTGGGTGATCCCGGCAGGTATCCATACACGCGCGGTGTGCAGGCGAGCATGTACCGCGGTCGTCTCTGGACGATGCGCCAGTACGCCGGTTTCGGGACCGCAGAAGAAACCAATGGCCGCTTTCGACTGTTGCTCGAGCGTGGTCAGACGGGGCTCTCGGTAGCATTCGACCTTCCCACGCAAATGGGAATAGATTCGGACTCTCCACGCGCTTTGGGTGAGGTGGGCAGGGCAGGAGTCGCGATAGATACCGTCGAAGACATGCATGCGCTGCTATCCGATCTGCCACTGGAACAGGTCTCCACATCGATGACGATAAATGCGACTGCGGCGACTCTCCTGGCGATGTACATCGTCGTCGCGGAGGAGCGTGGGATTCAACGGTCTGCACTAAGCGGTACGATCCAGAACGACATTCTAAAGGAATACATCGCGCGCGGCACGTACATCTATCCGCCGTCGCCGAGTCTGGATCTCATTGCGGAAATCTTTCGTTTTTGCGCGGCCGAAGTGCCGCGCTGGAATCCGATTTCGATTTCCGGCTATCACATCCGCGAAGCCGGCGCGACGGCTGTGCAGGAGCTTGCGTTCACGTTCGCCAACGCGATCGAGTATGTGAAGCGGGCAATAGCAGCAGGACTGGAGATCGATGCATTCGCGCCGCGTCTCTCGTTCTTTTTCGCTGCTCATAACGATCTGTTCGAAGAGATCGCAAAGTTTCGCGCTGCGCGAAGGCTTTACGCGCGGCTGATGCGTGATCGATTTGGCGCGGCGGACTCCAGTTGCCGCATGCGGTTTCACACGCAGACCGGCGGCGTAACCCTCACGGCGCAACAGCCGCTCAACAATGTGGTACGAGTGACACTGCAGGCGCTCGCCGCTACGCTGGGTGGAACTCAATCGTTGCACACAAATGGCTACGACGAAGCGCTCGCGCTGCCCACTGCCGAGGCCGCGACGCTCGCGTTGCGAACGCAGCAGATAATCGGCTACGAGTCCGGAATTGCGAACACGGCCGACCCGCTCGCCGGCAGCTACTATGTGGAATCGCTCACCGACCAGATCGAGGCTCGCGCGATGGACCTCATCGCAAAGGTCGACGAATTGGGTGGCGCAGAGCGCGCCGTGGCGGCTGGCTTTTTTCAGGACGAGATTGCCCGGAGCGCCTACGAATTTCAGCTGAGGGTCGAGGCGGGTCAGACCGCGATCGTCGGCGTCAATACGTTCGCCGATGGCAGCGAGCCTCCGGACATTCCGTCGCCCGATTATTCCGCGCTGGAGCGCGAGCAGGTGGCGAAGTTGGCAAAAGAGCGGCGAAATAGGGACGCGGGGCTCGTGGAATCGTCTCTGTCCGCGATCCGGGGAGCCGCGGCGGAGCCGCCGAGCTCTCGGAGCCACTTGATGCCACTCATAATCGACGCGGTGAGGGCGCGCGCGACCGTCGGTGAGATCTCCGATACTCTCGGCGCATGCTGGGGTGTGTACACTCCGACCGTGTAGTTGTGGTTTCGCGGGGAGCGCGCCCGTTGAGGTAGCTCGGCCAATCCCGTAAATTGAACGCCTGCACCAACCCCACCCGACAAGTGCCTACGTACGAGTTTACGTGCCCCAATGGGCACGATTTCGACAAATTCTTTCGCTCCATGGCTTCGGCGCCCACCGTCGTGCCATGTCCCGTCTGCGGTAAACCTGCGGATCGGCAGATGTCTGCCGGTGCCGGTCTGGTCTTTCACGGAACCGGGTTCTATATCACCGACTACGGCAAGGACGGCAAGAAGGATCAGAAGCCTGCGCCCCATCGGCATTCAGAGTCCACGCACGGCTCGGAATCGGAGTCCAAGCACGGCTCGGATTCAGAGTCCAAGCACGGCTCTGACTCAGAGTCCAAGCACAGCTCGGATTCAGAGTCCCAATCGTCCGCCGGAGAGTCTTCTTCGCATGCCGCTGATACGAGCGGCAGTGCCGGAGCGTCGGATAGCATGGCCTCAGGCTCTTCGAGTGAGCCTGCCACGAAATCTTCACCCGACAAGTCCTCGGCCGCTTCCGTAGCAGCTACAAAGCCGGCAGCAGCGCCAAAGGCGACCGAGTGAATTTCGCTGACCGGATTCGCACCGAACTCAAGCGCGCCGCGCTTGCCGTCGGTGCGCCGGAAGATACGGAGCCAGTTCTCGAGCGACCGCGCGATCCGCAGCATGCGGATTGGGCCAGTAATATCGCGATGGTGCTGGCGCGTCCGTTGCGACGCAAGCCGGCGGACATAGCGACTGCAATTCGCGAGGCGATGAACCTCACGAACGCGGGAGTCGATCGAATTGAGATCGCCGGCCCGGGGTTTCTGAATTTCAGACTCGACCAGCGAGCTGTTGCTGAGTCGATTCGCGAGATCATTGTCGCCAACGAGGATTATGGACGCGCCGCAACCGGTGCGCATTGCCCGGTTGTCGTTGAGTTCGTCTCGGCAAACCCAACCGGCCCGCTGCACGTTGGACACGGCCGCCAGGCTGCGCTCGGTGATGCAATATCGTCGCTGCTGGAGTGGACCGGCTGGCAGGTTTCTCGGGAGTTCTATTACAACGACGCTGGTGTACAGATTGAGAATCTCGAGCTCAGCGTACGCGCGCATATCGACGCGCGGGACGGCGAGGCGGTGATACCCGCAGGCGGCTATCACGGCGAATATGTGCGCGAGCTGGCAGCACGCTACGACGCATCCGCGCTGGAAAGCATTCGCGATTTCGCAGTCCGCGCACTGAGGGCGGAGCAGGATCTCGATCTGCAGGCGTTTGGCGTAAGGTTCGACACATACTATCTCGAATCGAGTCTCTACACCGACGGCCGGGTGAGGGAAGTCGTCGAGCGTCTGATTGCCAACGGCAAGACGTTCGAGGGCGAAGGTGCATTGTGGCTGCGCACGACGGATTACGGTGACGACAAGGACCGCGTGATGCGGAAACGGGATGGAACGTACACGTATTTCGTTCCGGACGTCGCATACCATGTCACCAAATGGCAGCGCGGCTTCACGCGTGCGATAAACGTGCAAGGTGCGGATCACCATGGCACGACGACCCGCGTGCGCGCTGGGCTACAGGCTCTCGACATGGGAATCCCGGAGGGCTATCCGGAGTACGCGCTGCACCAGATGGTGACGGTCGTAAAAGAGGCGCAGGAAGTCAAGATTTCGAAGCGTGCGGGAAGCTATGTCACCGTTCGCGACCTGATCGACTGGGTCGGACGCGACGCCGTACGATTCTTCTTTCTGATGCGAAAGGGCGATAGTCCGCTCATATTCGATGTCGATCTTGCGTTGCGCCAGTCGGAGGAGAATCCAGTCTACTACCTGCAGATGGCTCACGCACGCATGAGCGGAATCTTCCGCGTTGGCGAGATCGACGCGACCAGGCTCGATGTTTCAACTGTCGATCTTTCAGTACTTACCGAGCCGGAGGAGCAGGCGCTGATCAAGCAGCTGCTCGACTTTCCGGCGGAGGTAAGTGCTGCCGCGATCGCACTGGAGCCGCATCGCGTTACCAGCTACGCCCTCGAAACCGCACGCCTGGCGCACTTTTGGTATCACAAGCACCATGTCCTCGGCGAGCCACAGCCAATCATGTCGGCACGCCTTGCACTCGCACGCGCGTCTCAGATTGTTATCCGCAACACGCTGCACTTACTCGGCATATCCGCACCAGAGCGGATGTGATTAGCTGCGTCTCTCTCTCCAAATACTGATGTCTGTTCTAGTCGTTGGCTCCGTCGCGCTCGATTCTGTGGAGACCCCATTCGGCAAGGCCGATGACGTGCTCGGCGGGTCGGCAACTTTCTTTTCTGCTTCGGCGAGCCATCTGACCGACGTACAGGTGGTGGGAGTTGTGGGAGACGATTATCCGATGGACCGCCTGCGACAGCTCCAGGAGCGGAACGTCGACCTGGGCGGCATCGAACAGGTCAAAGGCAGCTCATTCAGATGGCGCGGGCGATACCGTCACGATCTGAATTCCGCCGAAACTCTCGAGACCCATCTCGGTGTGTTCTCGCATTTCGAGCCAAAGGTTCCCGCGCGATTCGCAAAACCGGATTTCCTGTTCCTTGCGAACATCGATCCACGACTGCAACTCGCTGTACTGAAGCAGGTGGAGCGTCCGCAGTTGGTCGCCTGCGACACGATGAATTTCTGGATCGAGAGCCGTCGCCCCGAACTTGTCGAACTTCTGGGGCACGTCGATCTACTCACTCTGAATGATGCCGAGGCCAGGCAGCTCACGGAGGAGGCGAATCTCGTGAAGGCTGCACGGTGGATCATGGCGCACGGGCCGAAACGTGTCGTGATCAAGAAAGGAGAACATGGCGCGTTCCTCTTTCACGGCGACAATATCTTCTTCGCTCCCGCGTACCCGCTGGAAAGCGTATTCGACCCAACCGGTGCGGGTGACTCGTTCGCAGGCGGTTTCATTGGTTACCTCGCACGCTCGGGTGATCTCGGTGATGCCAGCATGCGCCGCGCGGTGATCTACGGGTCTGCAATGGGTTCGTTCGCCGTGGAGAAATTTTCCATCGAACGGCTCCTGACCGTAACCAACCGCGAGATCGAAGAGCGCGTTCACGCATTCAAGCGACTCGTAGCATTCGACGAGGACGTTCGCGCGTGAGGGATACGCAGCATGCATCGTCGCCGAACGAGGCGACATCGATGGATTACAGATCCGCCGGCGTCGACATCGATGCAAGTGACGACGCCAAGCGTCGCATAAAGAGGATCGTGGAGTCCACGTACACGAGTGGTGTGCGTGGCGCATTCGGCGCATTCGGCGGCATGTTCCGCGTTCCGACCGACATCCCCAAGCCGCTTCTCGTTGCGTCTGCAGACGGTGTCGGCACCAAGACACGCATCGCGATCGAAGCTGGCAAGCATGACACCATTGGCCACGATCTGGTGAATCATTGCGTCAACGACATCCTCGTGCAGGGCGCGGCACCACTGTTCTTCCTCGATTACGTCGCGTTTGGCAAACTCGAACCAGAAGTCGTCGAGGCAATCGTTGCCGGCGTAGCCGCGGGTTGCAAGGAGAACGGTTGCGCACTGCTCGGCGGTGAGACTGCGGAGATGCCGGGGATTTACACGCCACCCGACTACGATCTTGCTGGATTCATCGTCGGCTGCGTAAGCGAGGATCGCGTCCTCGGTCCCGATCGCGTAAGGGAAGGCGACGTGCTCGTGGGGCTTGCCAGTAGCGGTCTGCACACCAACGGGTATTCGCTTGCGCGCCGAATTGTCCGCGATCGAATGAAGCTGCGCGGGGGCGATCAGTATCCAGGCATGGACACCACGGTCTCCGATGCGCTCCTTGCGGTTCACTCATCCTACCTGCGGGCAATGTCTCCCGTTCTCGGCGTCGTTCACGCCATGGCACACATCACCGGGGGTGGACTACCCGGCAATCTCGATCGCGCGCTGCCAGGATCGGTGGACGCTGTGGTGGATCTTGGTAGCTGGGACGTTCCCATCCTGTTTTGTGAGCTGGAGCGAGCCGGCGATGTGAGCACGGAAGAAATGTTCCGGTCCTTCAACATGGGGGTCGGCCTGGTCGCGATCTGTGACCGCTCCGACGCGGACTCAGTCATACAGAGTTGCGCTCAAGCAGGAATTGCCGCCTGGATACTGGGGCACACTCGGCCCGGTACCGGACGAGTCATCCTATAGATCACCGGAGGTTACACGTTGAAGCTTCAATCGATGGTCGGGATTGCCGCACTGTTATCTGCGTCCATGCAAGCTGGGGCTCAGTCCGCTGTCAGTCCGCAGTGCTCCGCTATTGTTACCCAGGACGCGTGCCAGAAGACGCTCGACGTCTTTCAGTTTGTCGCACCGCAATTGGGTGCAGTGATTGCTGGCGGCAACGCAACGCTTGGAGTCGGTGGAACTCTCGGTGGCCCTGGTCACATCTACATTACAGGCCGAGCGACGGTGGTTAACGCGAACCTCCCGCTGGTGGACCAGATTGTGCCGTCGGTCACCGGTGCGCACTCCGATGATTATGGAACGCAGAGTCAGATCGCCGGAATTCCGCAGGCAGATGTGGCGATCGGACTGTTCCGAGGGTTTCCGGTCGGCGTGACGAACGTTGGCGGGATCGATCTTCTGGGAAGCATCAGCTACATGCCGTCACTCACAGCGTCGGGTCTCCGTATCAGCACACCGAACGGATCGTTCAAATTCGGCGGCGGTGTTCGCGTTGGGATTATCCAGGAGAGCATCCTCTTTCCGGGACTATCCGTGACGTATCTCCGTCGCGGACTTCCGACAATGAACCTCCAGGGCGAGAACGTCGCCGGCGACTCATTAAACATCAGCAATGTCAATGTCACGACCGATTCATATCGGATCGTCGCGAGCAAGAACCTGCTGCTGCTCGGTCTCGCCGCTGGCGTGGGCCAGGATCGGTACAACACTCGCGCAATGGGAAGTGCTTATATCGCGCCTCGGAGCAGCGATGGCGTCGGCCTCGGTACGCCTGCGGCAAACGTGGGGCCATTTTCCATGAGTCAGAAGATCACACGCACAACGTACTTCCTCGACGCGACGATCAATCTTGCGTTGGTCAAGCTCATCGGCGAGATAGGGCGCAGCAGCAGCGTCAATATTCCCACCTTCAATACGTTCGCCGCAACGACCGCAGGTGCGGCGCAGACGTTTGGCGCGATCGGCATCCGGCTGGGACTCTGACGCGATGACTGACGCGCGCGACGAACAATTCATGCGTCGCGCGCTGACGCTCGCCGAGCGCGGTTGGGGTCAAACAGCACCCAATCCAATGGTCGGCGCTGTCGTAGTGCGCGACGGGGAAGTGGTCGGTGAAGGGTGGCACGAAATCTTCGGCGGACCACATGCGGAAGTGAACGCGCTCGCCGCTGCTGGCGCTCGCGCGGAGGGTGCGACGGTCTATGTAAACCTCGAGCCGTGCAACCACACGGGCAAGACGCCGCCGTGCACCGAGGCGCTCATCGACGCGAAAATTGCGCGAGTCGTGGCTGCAACCCGTGACCCTGGCGTTAAATCGGGAGGCGGTGCCGAGCGCCTCCGCGCCACTGGCATCGATGTCGAAATCGGCGTCCTCGAAGTTGAAGCGCGCGAGCTCAACGCCCCATTTCTGCGCTCGTTCGTCTCCGATCGTCCGTGGGTGACTCTCAAGCTGGCACTGTCTATCGACGGCGCGATCGCCGACTCGGAGCGCGGCCGTGCCTGGTTGACGAACGAGGATTCGCGTGCAGAGGTTCATCGCATCCGCGCCAACGTCGACGCGATCGCGGTCGGTGCAACAACCTTCGCTACTGACCACCCGGCGCTAACCGTCAGAGGCCCGATCCAGCCGAGAGTGGCGCCTATTCGGGTAGTCTTTGATCCGGATGCCAAATTATCTGCCGGTCGAACGTCTGTTCTAGAGGAGTCGCAGGGGATATTCTTTGTGCGTGTGGCCGATCTTCCGGCGTCGCTGCGCGCGCTTCGCGCTCGGGGAATCCGCTCCCTAATGGTGGAGGGCGGCGCGTCCATGGCCTCCTCATTCCTCGACGCGGAGCTTGTGGACAGGCTGGTTATCTTTCAAGCACCAATCGTACTTGGAGGCGGCGCGCTCGCAGCCTTCGGGTCCACGTCACCGCGCCGCGCGGCCAATGTCCGCCGGATTCCGGTGCTTCGGCGTCAGAGCTTTGGCGACGATCTGATGACCATCTACGCCCTCCACGCTGTTTGAATGTTCACCGGACTCATTGATCAGGTCGGCACAATCGATCGCGTCGCTCATAGCGACGCCGGTCGCGAGTTCCGGATTCGATGCGGCTTCGACGCCCTCGTCGATGGGGAGAGCATTGCGGTTAACGGCACCTGTCTCACCGTTCGTGAGCACGGAAGCGGATGGTTCGCAGTTGCCGCAGTTGTTACGACGATGGAGCGCACGGCATTGACCGACTGGGCTGCAGGATCGCGCGTCAATCTCGAGCGTGCGATGAAACTGGGTGACCGCCTTGGCGGTCACATGGTGCAGGGGCACGTCGACGAAGCCGGCGTCATCCGTTCAGTCCGTCAGAACGGCGACGCGCGCATCGTGGACATCGAGGTGTCTCAGGAAATGTTCGCGCTGCTCGTTCCGCTCGGGTCAGTTACGGTGGACGGAGTGAGCCTTACCGTGAACGCCCTGCCCGAAGATAGAGTACTACAGATTTCTCTTATTGAATTCACACTGCGCCACACCACGCTCGGGGATCTACGGCCTGGGATGCGCGTGAACATAGAAGGTGACATGATCGGCAAGTACGTAAGGCGGCTTCTCATTCCCTATACGGAGGGAGTCAATGCCTGAAACTCAATTTGGAACTGTCGAACAGGCGCTGCTCGATATCGCCGCGGGAAAGATGATAATCGTTGCGGACGACGACGATCGCGAAAATGAAGGTGATCTGGTCTGCGCCGCGGAACACGTCACGCCCGAAGTCGTGAATTTCATGATCAGGCGTGCCGGTGGATTGATCTGTCTCGCGCTGACGGGTGAACGCGCGGACCATCTGGATCTGGCGCAGATGAGTGAGTTCAACACGGAGGCGCAGCGCACAGCGTTCACCGTGAGCATCGACGCTGCGCCGCGATTCGGAGTCACAACCGGTATCAGCGCGCAGGATCGTGCGACAACGATACGCGTTGCGGTCGACCCCAACACGAATCGTGGCGATTTGCGTCGGCCCGGCCACGTATTCCCGCTTCGCGCACGTGAAGGCGGCGTGCTTCAGCGCGTTGGGCATACCGAAGCAGCGATCGATCTTGCGCGACTGTCCGGCATGCAGCCAGCGGGAGTCATTTGCGAGATCCTGAACGAAGATGGAACCGCTGCTCGACGCCCCCAACTCGAAGAATTTGCGCGGCATCATTCGCTGACGTTCATAACAGTTGCTCAGCTCGTTGCATATCGTTTGCGCACGGAACGGCTGGTGCATCGCGTCGCAGAGGCGCGCCTGCCAACCGAGTACGGGGAGTGGCGTATCATCGGCTATCGCAACGACGTGGATCAGCGCGAGCACATTGCACTTGTCCACGGCGACGTTCAGGGCGAATCGAATGTGCTCGTCCGAATGCACTCCAAATGTCTCACCGGAGACGTGTTTCACTCGCAGCGATGTGATTGTGGATGGCAGCTCGACAGAGCGATGCAGATGATTCAGGCCGACGGGCGCGGTGTGGTCGTGTACCTTGACCAGGAAGGACGCGGCATCGGGCTGCTCAACAAGCTCAAGGCTTACCAGCTCCAGGATGAGGGCAAAGATACGGTCGAGGCGAACGAGGCACTCGGGTTCGGTCCGGATCTCCGCAACTACGGAATCGGAGCGCAGATCCTTCTCGACATTGGCTTGCGTTCGATGCGCGTCCTCACCAACAATCCGCGTAAGCTCGTTGGGCTCGAGGGCTACGGACTGGAGTTCGCCGGTCGGGTCCCGATCGTGCCGCCGTCGACGACCGAGAACGCGAAGTATTTGAAAACAAAACAGGCGAAGCTGGGACACCTGCTAGCCTCCTGACCCAATAGATGGCAGAGTTTAACGGAATACCGCGCGGCGCCGGACGACGTGTAGCAGTCGTCGCCAGTCGGTTCAACGAACAGATCACGCGCCCGCTCGTAGACGGGGCGCTCGAAGCGCTACTCGCGCATGGAGTCGCCCTTGATGACATCGATGTCATCTGGGTGCCCGGTGCATGGGAGCTTCCACTCGCCGCGCGACGCGCACTTTCGAGCGGGCGCTACGACGCGCTCGTTGCGCTCGGCGCTGTGATTCGCGGGGATACACCACACTTTGATTTTGTCGCGGGCGAGGCATCCCGTGGCCTTGCGCTCGCCTGCGTCGAAGCCGAGATCCCGCTGGGATTCGG
This sequence comes from Gemmatimonadaceae bacterium, assembly GCA_039924865.1. Taxonomy (GTDB): domain Bacteria; phylum Gemmatimonadota; class Gemmatimonadetes; order Gemmatimonadales; family Gemmatimonadaceae; genus Fen-1247. The sequence goes on from JBDTAB010000220.1 coordinate 25,147, forward strand.
CGTTCTTACGTGCGACACTATGGATCAGGCGTTGGCGCGAGCCGGCGGCGTTCATGGCAACAAGGGATGGGACGCCGCGCTGGCCGCACTTGAAACGTGCGACGTTCTCGATCAGATGGAGCCCATCGATGAGGGTTGAATCGAAGGCGAGGTCGCGAGCCCTTCAGGCCGTTTATGCTTGGGATATGCGCGGGAGCACTTCGCTCGATCGCGTTGCGCAACAGGTGTGGGACGACCTTGCAGTCTCACGCGAAGAACAGGACTTCGCCGGCTTCCTGGTTGACATCCTCGTCGCGCGCGGGGAGGAGATTGACACCTCGCTTGCCGCCGTGACGACCAATTGGCGACTCAGTCGCATCGGTGCCATCGAACGTTCGGTGCTCCGTCTTGCCATCGCTGAACTACTGCAGGGAACAACTCCGCCGCGCGTAGTCATCAAGGAATCGGTTCGTCTCGCTGAACGGTATGGAAGCGAGCAGAGTGCGCGCTTCGTCAACGGAGTGCTTGACGCGTACGCGCGTCAGCAGGGCATGCTCTAGCACTTGCGCATACTGGTCGTCAACTGGCAGGACCGGCAAAACCCATCTGCAGGAGGTGCGGAACTGCATCTTCACGAAGTGTTCGGACGTATTGCTGCCATGGGCCACGAAGTTGATCTCCTGTGTAGTGGCTACGCTGGTGGCCTGAAAACCGAGTCGCTCGACGGATTTCGCGTGCGGCGCGTCGGCTCGCGCTTCACGTTTCCGCTGTATGCACGCCGCGCCTATGAAGCACTCGAGCGAGAGCGCCACTACGACATCCTCGTCGAGGACCTGAACAAGATTCCGCTCTACACGCCACGCTGGAAGCCGAGACATCTTGTCGTGGTCACGCACCATCTTTTTGGTGCCACGGCGTTTCGCGAGGTGTCGATTCCTGTCGCGACTGCTACGTGGCTCGCCGAACGCCCCCTTGGGCGCGGCTACCGCAATGTGGATTTCCAGGCGGTGAGCGTGAGTACCCGCGACGATCTGGTGAGCCGGGGAATTCCAGCGGACCGGATTCGCGTGATATACAATGGGGTAGATGTCGAGGCGCTTACTCCAGATCCGAACACCCGTTCGGAAATGCCGCTCTTTTCGTACCTGGGCAGACTCAAACGGTACAAGCGGGTGGATATTGTCATTCGGGCCTTCGCCATGCTCGACGCTCGCGGCGCTCGCTTGGAGATTGCAGGAAAGGGAGATGACAGGGACCGGCTCGAGGCGCTGGTCTCCAAGCTCAACATCGAGGACCGAGTTCGATTCAGGGGGTATATCACTGAAAGCGAGAAACGCGAGCTGCTGAGGCGGTCATGGGCCACAGTGCTTGCCTCTCCCAAGGAGGGATGGGGGATCAGTAACTTGGAATCGGCCGCATGCGGAACGCCGGTGATCGCTGCGGATTCGCCGGGCATTAGAGAGTCGGTGGTCGATGGAGACACCGGTTTTCTCGTACCTGGTTCAGACATCGGCGCGTATGCGGCTGCAATGAGAGGGCTGCTGGATTCACCAGATCTGGTCGCAACTCTTGGCGTCAACGCGAGACGATTTGCCGAGACTTTTACATGGGATCGTGCCGCGGCGGAAACGTTGTCACACCTTCAACAAGTTGCCAAAGGAGCGTAGCATGGGAATCCAATTCCACGGGCATCAGAGAGAGATTACTGATAGCCTCCGCGCGAGATCGGCCGAAGGTATCCAGAAACTGATCGAACATCTTGGTAGAGCTGTTGACGCACATGTCTGGGTCGACGAGGACGGCGTCAAGAAGACTGTGGAACTGGTGCTGCGTGCGCCGCATTATGACAACCTTGTGGCCAAGGGCGAGGCCAAGTATCACGAACCTGCACTTGCTGGTGCGATTGCCAAACTCGACGCTCAGATTCGCCGGCTCAAGACTGCGAAGAAGAAGCAGGTTCGTCAGTCAGAACTGCGCGCGTGACACGTCATCCAACGGTCGGCGAGTTGCTTGAGCGGCTGGCAGATCCGCTGCAGCTCGACGACATTGGAGGTGGCGTGGGGCTCGACCGCCCGTTGCCGGGCCCGGACATATCCAGTCCGGGCCTTGCGCTTTCCGGTTATGTAGGGCGCTTCGTATCCGACCGCTTGCAGGTTCTCGGCGAGACGGAAGTCAGCTATATCAATTCGCTCGGCGACGTGCGACGAACGGAGATCATAAGTCTCTTGTTCTCCTATCACGTTCCGGCCGTGTTCATAACCAAGGGCCAGCAACCGCCGAACGATCTTCTCGACATCGCGCGCGAGAGTGGCACCGCGGTGATTCGTACCGCGATGTCGACAGCCGACTTCTACCGCGGTGTTAAACCTGTACTGGAAGAGCTCTTCGCACCAACCACGACACTGCACGGGTCGCTCGCAGACGTTTACGGCATCGGTGTGTTCTTCACCGGTGCGAGCGGGATTGGCAAGTCAGAATGCGTGCTCGACCTGGTTGAGCGCGGACATCGTCTTGTCGCGGACGATCTTGTTATCGTGTCGCGCCGCGGCCACGACGTTCTGATCGGACGAGCGCACGAGATGGCGGCGCATCACATGGAGATACGCGGTGTGGGGCTCATCAACATTCCGTCGATCTTTGGAATTCGATCGGTACGCCAGCAGAAGCGGATCGAAGTCGTGGTTCATCTCGAGATATGGGACAGAAACGCGCCGGTAGAACGCACGGGACTGGATACTTCCCATGCAAGTATTCTCGGAGTGGAGATCCCCAAGATCACCATCCCGTTGAATCCCGGAAAGAACATTACGGTGATAGCGGAAGTGATCGCCATGAACCATCTTCTCCAGTATTCCGGAATCAATCCGGCCGAACAATTCAATGAGCGGCTCATTCACAGGATGCAGAAGGCTTCAGCGATACGCCGTTACCTGCAGGAGGACATGGAGTAGATGGACCCAGATGTCGCACCGCGCGCAATTGTCGCGGGGCACGGTGACTTGCCAGCAGGTCTCGTTTCTGCCGTGGAGCAGATCACCGGCCGCGGGAACGTACTGATCCCGTTTACCAATGCCGAACTTGGTCGCGAGGAGATCGAAAGCGGCCTTCGCGATCTTATCACGCTTCATCGCGTGAACGTGATCTTCACCGATCTTCCGGGCGGCAGCGCGACTCTCGCTGCACGCCGCGTGCAGCGAGACCTCCCAGAGGTAGCCATCGTCACGGGGGTAAGCCTCTCTGCGTTGGTGGATTTCGTGTTTTGCCCAAGCGACCTGTCTCCGCGCGAAGCCGCGGCGCACGCTGCAGAGAAAGGGCGAGCAGCAATTCTCTCGTTTCTGTCTGAATGCCGATAGCACTTTACAGAATCGATGACCGACTGATCCACGGGCAGGTCGTAGTTGGCTGGGGCCAGCCACTCGATCTGGGTTTCATCGTTCTTGTCGATGATGTCGTTGCCGAGTCTGAGTGGGAGCAGGAACTGTATCGCTTGGGGGTGCCACCGAGCATGGAAGTGTACTTTGCGTCCGCGGCTGACGCCGCACGTGAGATTGACCGATACACGTCTGACCGGCGGACGGGGATGGTACTGACGGGCACCATATCGACGATGCTGACTCTCGCCAGGAGCGCCACGCGCCCAATTCCAGCAGTCAACCTCGGCGGTATCCATCACAGGGAAGATCGTGCGCAAAAACTGAGATATCTCTTTCTCAACAAGTCGGAAGAGGGCGAGTTGCGAGAGCTTGCCAATCTGGGCGTCGTAATAACCGCGCAGGACGTGCCGTCGGCGACGGCTCATCCACTCACGGATCTGTTGCCGGAGCATTCAAGTTGAGTCCCGAAGCATTGCTCTTTGACGCGATACCTGTGTCGCTTCTCGGCGCGGTAGCGGGTCTCGACATGGTGAGCTTCCCTCAGATCATGCTGTCGCGCCCGCTTGTTTCGGCGACGATCGCGGGAGCTTTCGTTGGTCATCCGGCTGCGGGGCTATTGATTGGCGCAGTGCTCGAACTCATAGCACTCGAAACTCTTCCATTCGGAGCATCGCGTTACGCCGAATGGGGGACAGCGGGAGTCGTCGGCGGCGTGGTGATGGCCGCCCAGCCGTCTGGTTCCGCTGGCGCGCTGCCGGTCGCAATGTTCGTTGCTCTGGCCACGGCGGTGTTCAGTAGCCGCAGCATGGTCTGGGTCAGGACGTGGAATGCACGGCAGGCAAAGCGGCTACGCGATGAGGTCGACGCCGGCTCTCCAACTGCCATTGATTCGCTCCAGCTTCGTGGGCTTACCATGGATCTGGTGCGTGGATTCGTGGTGACATTCGTTGCGCTCCTCGTGCTGTTTCCGCTGTCGCACAAGATTGTCGCGGTGTGGGGCGTCGATGCCGTACATTCGCGTGCAGTGGTCACGGCACTCGCGGCGACTGTCGCGGCGGGTGCAATCTGGACACTCACGCATCGCGCTGCGCGGGCCGGCTGGCTCTTTGTGCTCGGCTTGGGCGCTGGCACCGCACTGTTGCTGCTTCAATGACAGACTCCACTGAAGCAAAGTCACCGAGACCGGGAGCAGTCGGTTCACCAGCGCCCGTCGGGACCGGTGCCGTATTGGCGTCCTTCTTCCGGCTGTTCGCAATTCAGGGTTCGTGGAACTACGAGACGATGATTGGCAACGGCATTGCGTTCAGCATGAAGCCGCTGCTTCGTGGCCTGCCCGAAGATCGCTATCGTGCTGCGCTTGCCCGGCAGGCGCGGTACTTCAATGCACATCCGTATCTGGCCGGCGTCGCTGTTGGAGCGCTCGCACGTGGGGAGCTCGACGGTGAGGATCCCGTCCGCATCGAACGCTATCGAACGGCGCTGTGCGGCCCACTCGGCAGCGTCGGGGATCAGCTCGTGTGGGCAGGGTGGCTGCCGCTGTGCTCACTCATCGCGCTCACCGCGTTTGCACTTGGCGCGGGCCCACTGGCCGTAGTGTGTATCTTTCTTGGCGTCTACAATGTCGGGCACATTGCGCTAAGAGCCTGGGGATTGCGCGTTGGGTTGCGGCGGGGGATGCGAGTAGCACCAGCACTCGCAAACCCATTCTTCAGAAAAGGGCCGGCCGTGCTCGCGCGCGTATCGGCGGTGCTTGCTGGATTGATTCTGCCGCTCGCACTCCAAAGAATCATTGGTCCGGGGCGCGTGCTTGCTGGCGGCGTCGCGGTCGTCGCTGTTGTTGGTGCGGTAATACTTGCCAGATACGCGGCACGCGCGACTGGCTGGCGCGCTTCTCTCGCGTTGCTGTCCATTTTTGTCCTCTACTCGGTGGCGCGTTGATGGCCGAACGAACGGTGACGATTGTGAACAAGAATGGCGTCCACGCCCGGCCAGCTGCCGAGATCGTGAAGACCGCTGGAAAGTTCGCGAGCAATATCACCATTATTCGCGACGACCTCGAAGTAAACGGAAAGAGCATCATGGGAGTCATGATGCTCGCGGCTGAGTGCGGTTCGCAGATCGTTTTACGCGCAACCGGCGACGATGCCGACGCCGCGGTCGAAGCGCTTGCGCAGCTGGTTGCTGCAAGGTTCGGAGAGCACTAGGTGCCACGAGCGATAGTCGGACTGCCGGCATCGGCGGGCATCGTCGTTGGCCCAGTGTACCTGCTTCGCTGGGAGGTGCCGCAGGTGCGCCAGCGGATCATCCCTGACGATCAGATAGTCCAGGAGATCGCTCGCTTCAACGATGTTATTTCCCGCGCCCGATCGCGCCTCTTGCAGGTCCGCGAGCGTGTACAGGCGAATGCGGGTGAGGAAGAGGCCGCGATTTTCGACGTTCAGATCGCGATGCTTGATGATATCGAGCTCCTCGACAATGTCCGCGCATTGATTCACCAGAACCTCGCAGCCGAGAAGGCTTTCGATCTGGTGATGGCGGACTGGCGCCAGAGTTTTGCGCGCCACACGCATCAGATGCTGCGGGAGCGGGTTGCCGACCTCACGGATGTCCACATCCGCGTGTTGTCGATGTTGCTGAACCTGGAGGACCACGACCCGGTCAATCTTCCCAAGGGTTCGAATGCCATCCTCGTTACGCACGATCTGACGCCAAGTCTTACCGTGCAGCTCGATCGTGGAGCAATTTCGGCTATCGCGACGGACGCGGGAACTCGCACATCACACGTCGCGATCCTTGCGCGGTCGCTGGGATTGCCCGCGGTGGTTGGTCTGCGCGACGCCACAGCGCGGCTGAATGCGGGCGAGCGCGCGATCCTTGACGGCTCGCTTGGTCTCATCATTCCGAGTCCGACCGATGCGCAGATTGCCGCCTATGCCGAGCGCGCAGTACGCGACGCATCGGACGACGCTGCGATGCGCGCGATTGCGTCGGCGGAGCCGATAACGCTGGATGGTGTGAGGATAGTTCTTCGCGCAAACGTCGACCTGCCGGACGAAGCGGAGTCGGCGGCCAACAGCGGCGCTGAAGGTGTCGGCTTGATGCGTACGGAGTTCCTGGTCGTTGGTCGCGCCACGATGCCGGACGAGGATGAACAACTGCGCGCGTATCTGAAAGTGCTGAGCGCGTTTCATGGCAAGCCAGTCGTTATCCGAACGTTCGACGTGGGCGGTGACAAGTTGCCGATCGGAGGCTATCCAGTGGAGGCGAATCCCTTCCTCGGATGGCGGGCCATCCGCATGTGTCTGGATGAGCCGGAACTGTTCAAGACGCAATTGCGCGCGCTGCTGCGTGCTGCGTCGTTCGGCGACGTGCGCATCATGCTTCCGCTGATCGTTTCGCTTGACGAGGTGCGGGACGCGCGGAAGTTGCTGATGGAAGCATCCGACGAGCTGACGGCGCGCGGCGTCGAGCACCGGCGCGACGTTCCGCTAGGGGTGATGATTGAGACTCCGGCGGCTGCGATCGGTGCAGATATTCTGGCACCCGAAGTCTCATTCTTCAGCATTGGGACCAACGATCTCGTCCAGTACACGCTGGCCGTGGATCGCGGCAACGTGAATCTTGCGGCGCGGTTCACTCCGCTGCACCCGGCCGTTCTCAGGCTCATTCGCAGAACAGTGCAGGCTGGAATGGCGGCCGGTCTCCCGGTCGCCGTTTGCGGCGAAATGGCCTCGCAGCCGCTCATGGCCTTCGCGTTGATCGGACTTGGCGTGCGACAGCTCAGCGTGGGTGCCCAGTCCGTTTCGCTGGTGAAACGCGTCGTCCGGGGCATCAGCGTCGATGTCGCCAGGGCAGCGGCGGAGGCGGCGATGCTGGCTGGCACCGCGGAGGAGGTGGAGCAGGTCCTGCGGGCCGCCGTGCGTACGGCCTTTGGCGACGCGCCGTTTCTCCGCTACGGATTGCCGGTCAGAGGGGATGTGGATATGTTTGGGAACGCCGGCGCTTAATCCGTTCATCCGGCTTGACGGAAATAGTTGGACCAGCCGCCGTACCGGCCGGTAGTCGTTTCAACCGTCTTGCCCTCATCACAGACATTGTGTCCGAACGCCATCTCTTTACGTCCGAATCCGTCACCGAAGGCCATCCAGACAAGGTCGCGGATGCCATTTCCGACGCCATACTAGACGCCATACTCACTGACGATCCCAACGCGCGGGTCGCCTGCGAGACGCTGGTTACCACCGGCCTCGCCGTTGTCGCTGGCGAGATAACCACCGAGACCTATGTGCCGGTCGCGGACATTGTCCGATCGACCATAGCGAGAATCGGCTACACCGACGCCAACTATGGATTCGATGCGAAGACATGCGCGGTGATGAGTACGATCGATCGTCAGTCGCCGGATATCGCGCAGGGAGTCGACACTGGCGGCGCGGGCGATCAGGGAATGATGTTTGGCTATGCGACGGATGAAACGCCGGAGTTGATGCCGCTCCCAATTCAGCTTGCGCACCGGATTACGCAGGCGCTGGCGGATTATCGGCGAGCCGGTGGCCGGAAGTGGCTCCGCCCGGACGGCAAGGCGCAGGTAACCGTCGTTTATGAGGACCATATCCCTGTAGCGGTCGATACCGTTGTCGTCTCGACGCAACACTCAGACGACATATCAACGCGTCGGCTTCGTCAGCTCATTACGTCCGAAGTGATCGAGCCGAGCATTCCGAAGGACATGCGGCGACGCGGTATCAAGTATCATATCAATCCGACTGGCCGCTTCGTAGTCGGTGGCCCGCAGGGCGACGCTGGCCTCACTGGTCGGAAGATCATTGTTGACACTTACGGTGGAATGGGTCGGCACGGCGGTGGCGCGTTCTCCGGGAAGGACCCTTCAAAGGTCGATCGTTCTGCCTGCTACGCGGCGCGCTGGGTTGCCAAGAACATCGTCGCCGCGAAATTTGCGCGTCGTTGCGAGGTACAGCTTGCGTACGCGATCGGCATCGCTCGTCCTGTATCCGTGATGGTCAACACGTTCGGCACCGGTACCGTTCCCGATTCCGCAATCACGCGTGCCGTCAGTGACGTCTTCGATCTGACTCCGCGCGGCATCATCACGGCGCTTGATCTCCGGAAGCCCATCTACAGCGCGACTTCGTCGTACGGCCATTTCGGCCGCACTCCAGAAAAGATCGGCCGAGGAAGGAATGCCGCGACGCTCTTCACGTGGGAGCGTACGGACCGGGCTGCGGCTCTCAAACGAGCCGTATAGGCGATTCGGGATCGAGGGGGCGCACAGGCGCGTCCCCTCGATGATATGGCGTCGGCACTTCAGCCGTCTCCGCTGCGATCCTCGTCATCCGCTGCGCTCTCCGTCATCCGCTGCGCTCTCCGTCATCCCCGCGGAAGCGGGGACCCATGTTATTCGTCTTGAGGCGCGGCTGGAGTGTCGGAGCGGGTCGGCACCACATGGATTCCAGCTTCCGCAGGAATGACGGAGGCCTGCTTCCGCAGGAATGACGGAGGCCCGCTTCTGCAGGAATGACGGAGACCCGCTTCCGCAGGAGTGACGGAGACCCGCTTCCGCAGGAATGACGGAGACCCGCTTCCGCAGGAATGACGGAGACCCGCTTCCGCAGGAATGCCGGAGACCCGCTTCCGGGAGCATGTCGGAGACCCGCTTGGATTCCTTCTTTTTCGGTGGGAATTCGCTCCGACTGTCGGACTGTGGACAGCGCTAGAGACGCTGTGCCTGGCCGTTCTTCTGCGATTAAGTTCAAGACATGGCGCTGCTAGAAGTCGACGTGATGCGACTTGGCCTGGACCAGGGGTCTAATGCTTATGTCGTGATCCTTCGCGAGAAGGATGGCGAGAGGCTGCTCCCAATCTGGATTGGCCAGTCGGAAGCGGAGTCCATCGTGATCGAGATGCACCAGATGCCACGCGAACGCCCTCTCACGCACGACCTGTGCAAGAACATAATCGTACAGCTCGGCGCGACGCTCAGGCGTGTCAACGTCACACGAATCGTCGCACGCACCTATCACGCCGAGTTACACCTTGCTGGCCGCGATGGCAGCGTCGTGGTTGACGCACGGCCATCGGATAGCATCGCACTCGCCTTGCGATTCAAGGCTCCTATCTTCGTGAACGACGATCTTCTCATTTCGGCTGTAGTTGCAGAGGCTGCGAGGATCACCGAATCGGAGAGCGAGATCGAGCCCGGCTTCCGTCCGATGTCGGCCGAAGAGCTCAAGGCATACCTCGAAAACCTTCGACCGGAAGATTTTGGCAAGTTTCGGCCGTAGGACACTCCTCGCACTCGTAACGGCTTTGGCTTCACTTGCGAGCGGATCGATTTCGGTCTCCGCTGCGCAGGACGTTTCGGCTGTCACAGGGCGAGTCGTCAAGCCGGGCGGCGACTCGGTGATCGCGGTACCGCAAACGTGGGTGACGTTGCATCGCGTGGGTACCGACCACGCAGGCCCCGTCGATTCGATGCATACGAGCGGCAATGGGGCGTACAGTTTTACGTATCGGCGCACCGGTGCCGCGGACGCAATCTATTTCGTATCGTCGTCCCACGATGGCATCGCATATTTTTCGCACCCGCTGACAGCGGGGCGCGATAGCGGCGATGATGGGGAGATCGTTGTATTCGACACGACATCGCGGCGAGTGCCGATGACAGTTCGCGGGCGGCATTTTGTCGTAAGCCGCCCTGCGAGTGATGGACTCCGAACAGTGACGGAAGTGTTCGAGATATCGAATGATTCTTCAGTCACGCGCATAGCTCCGAACGATTCACCGCAAGCCGCCGTCTGGTCTTCACTGATTCCCCCGGACGCAAGCGTACCGGTAGTCGCGGATGGGGATATACCTGCAGCAGCCGTGAAATTCGCCGAGTCGCGCGCTCTCGTGTACGCGCCCTTCGCGCCGGGAATGAAGCAGCTTGCCTTCCATTACGATCTGCCGGCAGACGCGTTTCCGCTCAAGATCCCGATGGAGAACAACGCCGTAGTATTCGAGGTGCTCCTCGAAGACCCCAACGCGACCGCTACGGGCGCCGGCCTGAAAGCGGTTCCACCGGTTGCGATCGAGGGGCATGAATTCCACCGGTATCTCGCGCAGGATGTTACGGCCAACTCTGTTGCTGTGATAAACGTGCCGGAAGCGAAGAAACCGCCGGCGCTGCTGTTTGTCGCCGGACTTACACTGCTGATCGGCGGCGCAATGACGGTGACGCTTGCGCGCGCGCTCCGGCGCCGGTAGCTTCACGATATAATTGATTTTCGCGGTCGGGGGACACGGAAGCCGGTGAAATGCCGGCGCGGCCCCGCCACTGTAACGGGCAGTAAGCGCATCTGAGATCCCACTGGCTCATGGAGCCGGGAAGGGGGATGTGACGGCCCGGAGCCAGGAGACGACTCTCGTCCGCGCCACATCTTACAGACCCTCGGGGGAGGGGCTGGTGGCGTTGTACGTCATCGTTGTTCGATCGCGTATACACGTTGCGGGCTTCCTCCGGGTGAGGACGCCCGCTTTGCATTTCAGGCCGATTTCGAGTTGCGAACGACAAGCGCGATGCAGCGCGCCGGGAGTGCGTCGTCGTCGAAGCGCGCGATCCGCTCCCCTGTCATTCCCGGCCTCGTCATTCCCGCGAAAGCGGGAACCCATCTGCTGCCGACCCGCTCCATCTCGCAACAGCTACGCAGGGCGATTACTCCGTCATTCCCGCGAAAGCGGGAATCCATTTGCTGCCGACCCGCTCCATCTCGCGACGGCTCCGCAAGGTCCGTACTTCGTCATTCCCGCGGAAGCGGGAATCCATTTGCTGCCGACCCGCTCCGCTTGGCGACCGCACCTCAAGATCGATAACATGGGTCCCCGCTTTCGCGGGGATGACGGTGGTGGGGATGACGGTGGTGGGGATGACGGCGGTGGGGATGACGGTATATGAATCTTCGCCTTCGCTGTGCCGTCGCTGCAGTCGTCTGCGCGTTGCTGTCTGTTGCATGCACGGGCGAAAGTAACAGCGGGAACGTCAATACCGAGCAATCGTCGCTCCACGATGACTTCGGACACGTCGTCTCGCTCGATGTACACCCGCATCGCGTCATTTCGCTCAACCCAACAACTACCGAAACGATCTTCGCGATCGGCGCTGGTTCGAAGCTCATTGGCCGGTCGCACTGGGATGAGTGGCCAGACGCAGCGAAGGCCGTTCCAGACATGGGGAACGGCATCGGTATCAATGTTGAGCAGTTGATCGCAGCGCATCCGGACCTCGTGATTCTCTACGCGAGCGAGGACAATCGCTCTGCTGCTGACCGACTGAACGACGCGGGAATCACAACTCTTTCCCTCAAAATTGATCGAATCGCGGACTTCGATCGTGCAATCATGTTGCTCGGCCGGATACTCGGTGATAGCACCGCTGCCGCGCGTGTCGCGGACACAGTGAGCGCAACGCTCGCGCGCGTTGACAGTGCGACGGCCCCTCTGCCACACCCGACCGTCGTCTGGCCGCTCGTGGATGCATCACCGATGGTCGTCGGCGGCGGCAGCTTCATGAACGAACTGATCGACATAGCCGGCGGGAAAAACATTTACGCGGACTTGAAGCAGCCATCCCCAGTTGTTGCGATGGAGGACGTCGTGCAGAAAAACCCCGAATTCGTGATCCGAGGTGGCGAGGGTGGAAGCACTGCCGCTCTAGGTGGAGTCTGGGGTGCGGTTCCGGCAGTGGCGGAAGGGCATGTGATCATCGTTCCGCCGACATTTGTACTGCGGCCGTCTGTGCAGATGGGTGCCGCCGCGGCGATTCTCGCACGTGCGCTTCATCCGGGGCTCGTGCTGCCGTGATTGCGCATCGCACATGGCATTGGTGGGCAGGTGTTCTCGCACTCGCCGCTGTGTGCCTGCTCGGCGTTGCACTCGGCACGGTCCCGATATCGCTCGCAGACCTCATTGCTGCGCTCACGAGTTCGGCGACTCCCGCTGTTCATTCCATCGTTGTAACGTTGCGGCTGCCGCGCGTAGCGCTCGCCGCGCTCGTCGGCATCGCACTCGGCACAAGTGGAGCGACGTTGCAGGCCACGCTCAGAAACCCGCTCGCGGAGCCGTATCTACTTGGAGTTTCAGGAGGTGCAGCCGTCGGCGCGGTGGCAGCGATGATGCTCGGTGCGTCATCAGCCTTGTGGCCACTGCTCGCATTCATCGGGGCCGGCGTTGCGGTGATGCTTGCGATCGGTGTTGCGCGTGGAGCTGGTCGTTCCGGTCACACGGACGTTCGAGTATTGCTCATGGCCGGCGTTGTCGTGGGCGCGTTCGCGAACGCTGTCATCATGATTCTGCTCGCGAACGTACCGGCGAGCACCATTCGTGGTGCGCTTTGGTGGATGATGGGCTCGGTCGCGGATACAACGTGGTTTACCGTTGCGTGGCTCGGAGCTTATGTGCTTGCAGGAGTAGCGTATTTGGTGTGGTACGCACCCGAAATCGACATCCTGACACTCGGTGAGGATTCGGCCGCCGGCCTCGGTGTCGATGTCAAGCGCGCAACGCGCCGCGCGTTTCTTGCGAGCGCGCTCCTGGCAGCGGCCACCGTTGCGGCAGCCGGACTGATTGGTTTCGTCGGTCTTGTGGTGCCGCACATGGCGCGTGCGTTCGGGTTGACGCGGCAGCGCGGCGTTCTCGCAGGATGCGCAATCATAGGCGCGATGCTCGTAGTGGCGTCGGACCTGCTTGCGAGGGTGGTCATTCCACCATCGGAACTCCCGCTTGGCGCGGTGACCGCTGTCCTCGGCGTTCCATTCTTCCTGATTCAACTGCGGAGAATGCGATGATCGAATACCAGGATGTGACGATCGCGTACGACCCGGACAAGGAGCCGGTCGTGACGAGCGTGTCACTGCGAGCGGAACGTGGGTCGGTGACCGCGGTCGTGGGTCCGAACGGGAGCGGCAAGAGCACTCTCGTCCGCGCTTTGCTCGGACGTGTTCCCTTGCTTTCTGGGAGGATTCTGATTGACGGAGTGGACGTCGATGTGATCGGGCGCCGCGAACTCGCGCGTCGGTGCGCGGTTGTGACACAGCGTGAGGATACGACATTCGCGCGTGAAACATCCGAATACATCGCGCTCGGGCGATTCCCGAGCACAGGATCGTGGGGAGCCGCAGCGTCCGGGGATTCCGAGGCAGTGATCGCGGCTGCGAAACGCGCACGAGTGGAACATCTGCTTGGCCGGATGACCGACGAGCTTTCCGGCGGCGAGTGGCAGCGCGTTCGCATTGCGCGAGCTCTGGCCCAGGGGGGCGAGGCATTGGTGCTGGACGAACCAACGTCGTTTCTGGATGTCGGACATGAAATGCAGATCTTTCAGCTGGCAGCCGCGCTGGCCGAAGCCGGCTCCGCAGTTCTGCTGGTGAGCCATCAACTCAACCTTGTTGCCCGTTTCGCAACCTCGATGGTGTTGCTCCACAAAGGCTCCGTCGTCGCCACGGGTTCTCCGGATACTGTGATGCGCGGAGAATTGCTTGAACGCGTTTATGACTGGCCGCTCGTGGTTACTCGGGACCCGGCCGTCAACGCACCCATGCTCGTGCCACTTCGACGTACCATATAAACGTAAGATGAGAACAGGAATGAAAAGACGAGCCGCAGCATTGATCTGCGCACTTCCCGCGACGGCGTTAGCGCAGAGGACCAGTCCCAAAGCAAGCCCAACTGATTCTACGTCATCGCTTACGCCCGTCGTCGTGACGGCGACACGCATTCCGACCTCTACGTTACTGCTGAGCCAGCCAGTGACCGTGTTACGCGGTGACGAGCTTCGCGCACGCGGAGTCCAGACCGTTTCAGAGGCGTTGCGCGAGGTCCCCGGGGCGACGGTGGTGCAGAGTGGTTCAGCAGGCGGTGTAACATCGCTGTTTCTGAGAGGTGGCGAGAGCCGGTACACGAAAGTATTAATTGACGGGACGCCAATCA
>JBDTAB010000221.1:0-11993 GCA_039924865.1 Gemmatimonadaceae bacterium
CCCGGAGTGCAATGACCAGCCAAATAGCAGCACGGCGCACCCCCCCAGAGACAGCTTGAATGCATCGATTGGCCTCACGCTGGTTTCGCGAACCGAAGGACGCCGGCGCGAAAATCGGCTGTGCTGCGCGCCGCGACGTTCGTCCGCGCCCCAGCCAGCACGCCGTCTTTAAAATCCAGACCGTCGAGCTGATAGAACAGAGTCTTGGTAAGCGCCTGAGCGCTGGCCGACGAATCGGCGATCTCGCGCACGATGCGATCGACCACCGACTCGAAGTCGTCACGCGGAAGGACACGGCTCACCAGACCCATCGAGAGAGCTTCGGTGGCACTCACTCGCCGTCCACTCGCGACAAGATCGTACGCGCGCTTCTCGCCAACCGACCGACGTAGCATTGTCATGACCATCGCTGGCACGAAGCCCACGAGCACTTCGGGATAGCCGAACTGTGCATCCTCGTGCGCAATGACTATATCGGCGGCCATAGCGAGACCCGCGCCTCCTGCAAGCGCGCGTCCACGCACCGCGGCGATGACCGGCTTGGGCATCTCTCGCATCGCGAGGAACACGCGCCCGAGCGCCTCGGCGTCCGCGTAGTGTACGTCGGGCGCCGCGTCGACCATGCCCGCAAGTGCGGTGAGATCCGCCCCGGAACAGAAGTCGGTGCCATCCGCGCTCAACAGTACTGCGCGCGTTCCTGTGTGCTGTGCGGAGGATGTAAACGCCTGGAGCAACTCGTGCACCGTCTCATGATCCAGCGCATTGCGCTTTTCGGGACGTGCGAGCGTGATCCTCGCGATGCCCTCATCAGATTCGACGCGAATGCGATTCATGCCGCCGGAAGCCCTAGTGCTTTAGCCTCAGCGTCCGGGACGTCGAGTACCATACGCAAAAGCGCGGTTGAGTAGACCTTGCCTTGCGCATCGGTCTTGAGCGACAGCGTTCCGCCACCGCCGAGCGCACCGTACAGAAGAAAGTTGAGCGCGTAAAGATTCGGGATTTCGAAACGATCCACGCCACCCTTGATCATGCCCACGAAATGCTTCACCACACGTTGCTGCGTGAGCTCGCGGTTGATGAGTGGAAACCATTCAGGTTTGTTGGCGATAACTCCGACGTTTGCAGTGTCGCCCTTGTCGCCGGATCGCGCGTGCGCGATGTCGAGGAGTCTGACCTTCATTATACGATCTCCACTTTTGTCTGCACCACGCTCTTGTCGACGAGCGCCGGCCAGTAGGCCACGATCTCTTCGACCTTCGGGCGGCCGCCAGCAAAGCCTGTGACGCTCGGGGGTCCGTTCAAAACGAGCGGCGCAATCTCTCGCGCAAACCGCTCAATCGGGGCACGTTCATCCGCGCGCACTCCTACGCGAAGCTGGACCTCCGGCGCGTTGGGGTTCGGAGCACCGGCCAGATCGCCGTGTGTTGCTGAAATGCCAACAAACTCGGTGAGGATCTCGTCGAAACGGAGGCCGAGGCGATCAAGCCGCGCGCGCAGAATGCGATCTGCGGCCTGCGCCTTTTCGAGAGCGTCCGGCCACGAGTAGACGAGCGTACCAACTGCCTTGAAGCCCGCGCGATACGCAATCGAGACCTTGAGCTTGTCGGTCGGCGCAGTTCCCTTGATGCCGTATACTCTCACTCTGTCCGGTCCGGCGTCCTCGAGATGGATGCTCGTAAAGTCTGCGATGACATCGGGGGTGATGTATGCATGCGGATCGCCCATCTCGTAGACAAGCTGTTCGGAAACAGTCTGAACCGAGACACGTCCGCCGGTCCCCGGGTGCTTCGTGATGACGAAGCTGCCGTCCTCATACGCATCTGCAATTGGATAGCCGACGTTCGCAAGATCGGGAATATTGCGCCAGTCGTAGAGGCAGTTGCCTCCTGAGCACTGCGCGCCACACTCGATGATGTGTCCGGCGACGATCCCGGCCGCGAGGCGATCGTAATCGGTATTTTTCCAACCATACTCGAAACGGATCGGCGCCATTGTGAGCGCCGTATCTGTCGAGCGGCCAGTGATTACCACCTGCGCGCCCCGCGTCAGTGCCTCCACGATCGGCTCCGATCCGATGTACGCATTGGCCGATAGTACGCGGTCCCTGACCGAACTGAGTGCCTCGCCCGTCTCCATGTGATTGAGCGGATGGCCGTCTTGCATCAACGCGTCCAGCCGCGGCAGTAGATCGTCGCCGGTGACGACACCGATCTTCAACGACTTGCCGCGTTTGGCCGCGACGCCTTTTACGGCCTCAGCACATGCGGGCGGGTTGACGCCGCCGGCGTTGGCAATGACCCGAACTCCGCGGTCGGTAACCGCGTCGAGGACCGAATCCATTGCACCGACGAAATCGCGCGCGTATCCCATCGAGGGATCGCGCTCCTTCTGCTTCTGAAGAATCGACATCGTGACTTCGGCCAGATAGTCGAGCATCAGATAATCGATCGGCCCGTTCTCAACCTGTTGGCGAGGCGCGTCGAGCGAATCGCCCCAGAATCCCTGTCCGCCTGCGACGCGGACTACGCGTTCGGTCATTGTAATGATCAGTTAAGTTGGGAGGGCAGGACGAACGGCCCGAGATGCGGACCAGGATTGTTGAGTGACGCAGAAAGCGCGCCGATCAAAACAGCTCGTGTGTCTTCCGGATGAATGATTGCGTCGACGTAGCCACGCGCCGCGGCGTATCGTGCGTCGAGCTGATTCTCGTAGTCAGCACGCATTTCGTCGACGGCAGCAGCCACCTCGGCACTCAGGTCCACGCCGGCTTTCTTTGCTGCATCGATGGCGGGTCCGTGAACAGCCTGGATCGCGGCCTCGCCTTCCATCACGGCCATACGACCTGTTGGCCATGTGAAGACGAAGTCAGGATCGAACCCCTGCGCGGCCATGGCGTAATATCCGGCGCCAGATGCGTGGTTTAGTGTGAGCACGATCTTCGGAACTCGCGCCGTCGCCATCGCTTCCACGAGTCTCGCTCCTGCGCGAATGATACCTGCGTGCTCGGCCTCGGCGCCGACCATGAATCCCGATACGTCCTGAATGAAAAGTATCGGGATTCGCTGTCGATCACACCGATCGATGAAATAGGCCATCTTCTCTGCGGACTCTGCGTAGATGATTCCACCGAAACGCGGTCTCTCTCCCGCACGTCCCTTCACCAGTCCGCGCTGGTTGGCGATGACTGCGACCGGAACGCCGCCGATCCGCGCGTCCCCGCAGATGACCTCGGCTGCGAGTTCTCCTTGAAATTCGTCGAGCGCACCGTCATCGACGATCAACTTGAGGAGCGCGTGCATGTCGTAGGACATGCGATGATCGGCGGGCAGTAAATCGTAGATCGCCGGATCGGTTGTTGCGGTTTTCACGGGCGCTGCTGAAACCGGTTGCTGCAACCGCGAAATCAGGTCTCGGATTTTGGCGATGCACGATGGATCGTCGTCCACCGCGTAGTGCGCCACGCCGCTAACACGAGTGTGCGTGTCGGCACCGCCAAGAGTCTCGCCGTCGATTATCTGTCCCGTTGCACCCTTTACCAGATTCGGGCCGCCGAGACCCATGAAGGAAGTACCACGCACCATCAGGATCACGTCGGAGAGCGCCGGTAGATAAGCGCCGCCTGCGATGCACTGCCCCATGACAGCGGCGATCTGCGGAATCCGGAGATAGCGCCGCATCACCGAGTTGTAATAGAAGATTCGGCTCGCGCCAAACTGCCCCGGAAAGACGCCGCCCTGGTACGGAAGGTTCACGCCGGCTGAATCCACGAGGTACACGATTGGGATCGTGCATCGCATGGCGATTTCCTGCGCACGCAGGATTTTCTTGATCGTCTCGGGCCACCATGACCCAGCCTTGACAGTTGGATCGTTCGCAACGACTACCACCTGCCGGCCTTCAACGACCGCCAATCCGGTAACTACGCCAGCCGAAGGTGCGTGCCCGTCGTACTGGTCATATGCCATCAGCAGGCCTATCTCGATGAAGCGCGACCCACGATCGCAGAGCAACGCGACGCGCTTGCGCGCCGAAAGCTTACCCTGCGAATGAAGTTTCTCGAGTTTCTTGGGTCCACCGCCCTGCTCCAGCTTGTGCTCGAGTTCGCGGACCTCGGCGTCGAGTGTTCTGAGCCTGGAAGTCACGCGGTCTGTGCTTCGTGCGCCTCGAACCACTCGCGGATGTAATCCACAAGATCACTGGTCGGTGTGCCAGGTCCGAAGAGGCGTCCGGTTCCACGAGATTCGAGCGCATCCATGTCCTCTCGTGGAATGATGCCGCCACCAGTAACGAGGATGTCGTCGCGACCGTCCGCACGCAAAAGATCGAGCACGCGCGGGATAAGCGTCATGTGCGCGCCGCTCAGAATCGAAAGGCCAACAACGTCGACATCCTCATGAATCGCCGCCGTCGCAATCATTTCGGGAGTCTGATGCAAGCCGGTGTAGATGACTTCCATTCCAGCGTCGCGTAGTGCGGCAGCAACTACCTTTGCGCCACGATCGTGGCCATCCAGCCCAGGTTTCGCGACTAATACTCGGATAGGACGCATCTTGGTCGATTTCGGTTGTTAGAAAAACACGGGCTCGCGATACGCACCGAACACTTCTTCCATCGCGGCGCGGATCTCGTAGAGGGTACAGTATGCACGAGCGCAGTCGAGGATGAGTGGCATCAGGTTCTCGTCTGTTTTTGCCGCAGCGCGGAGTGCGTCCAGCCGCGGCTTGACGACGCTGTCATCTCGCGCCGCACGCATTTTCGCCATGCGCGCGAGCTGATAGCGCTCGGCGTCCGCGCTGACCTTGAGCAAGGGGATAGTGAGGGCACCTTCCTCGGTGACAAAATCGTTCACACCAACGATAGTGCGGCGATGCTGCTCAATCTCCCACTGCTGACGCGACGAGGACTCCGATATCTGCCGCTGCAGCCAGCCGGTCTCAAGCCCTCGGACAACGCCACCCACCTCGGCGATCTTTTCGAATAGCGCTTCCGCCTCGGCTTCGAGTTTGTCGGTTAGTGCCTCGACGTAATACGAACCTCCTAGCGGATCAGAAACGTTGGGAACACCCGTCTCGTACGCCAACACCTGTTGTGTACGGAGTGCAACCTCCACTGCCTGTTCCGTTGGAAGCGCCAGCGTTTCGTCCATCGAGTTTGTGTGTAGTGACTGCGTACCACCCAACACCGCGGCCATCGCCTGGTATGCCACGCGCACGACGTTGTTCATCGGCTGCTGCGCCGTCAAAGTCACGCCAGCGGTCTGCGAATGGAAGCGCATTATCAGTGATCGGACGTCCTTGGCTCCGAAGCGTTCCTTCATGTGCCGGGCCCATATGCGTCGCGCTGCCCGGAGCTTTGCTATTTCTTCAAAGAAATCATTATGAATATCCCAGAAGAACGAAAGCCTCGGCGCGAAATCGTCTACGTCGAGGCCCCTCGCAATCCCGCGCTCCACATACGTGAAACCGTCCGCGAGTGTGAATGCGAGTTCCTGTACCGCCGTCGCGCCCGCTTCGCGAATGTGATACCCGGAAATCGATACTGTATTCCATAACGGTACCTCCCGAGCGGACCATTCAAAGTTGTCGACGATGAGTCGCAGCGCGGGTTCAATCGGGTACACCCAGGCGTGCTGCGCCATGTACTCCTTCAAAATGTCATTCTGGATCGTACCGCGAAGCTCCGACACTTCCACGCCCTGCTTCTCAGCCGCCGCGACGTAAAACGCAAAGAGAATGACCGCAGGGCCGTTGATCGTCATCGACACCGATACCTTGTCGAGCGGAATGCCGTCGAACAGTGTCTCCATGTCTGCGAGACTCGAGATTGCGACGCCGCACTTGCCAACTTCACCCTCGGATCGAGGGTGATCGGAGTCGTAGCCCATCAGTGTCGGGAAATCGAACGCTACAGAAAGACCCGTCTGTCCCTGCGCGAGGAGGTACTTGTATCGGGCATTCGTTTCCGGTGCAGTTCCAAAACCTGCAAACTGCCGCATCGTCCAAAGTTTTCCGCGATAGCCGGTGGGATGAATGCCACGCGTAAACGGGAATTCACCCGGCACCTCGAGCATGGACGCATCGCCAGCGACATCCAGAGCGGTATAGAGCGGCTCGACGACGTCACCGGAATTCGCAAAGAGCGTATTGCGCTTCTTCGCCGCGTCGAAGCGTGCACGCCACTGTGCGACTTCGTCGCGAAGTCGATCCAGTTCCAGCATCTCAGCAGTTGTCATTCGTCGACTCCAGTAAGCAATGGGCCGCTCCGCCGCAGCAGTTCGTCCGCAACCATGAAGGGCGTCGCAGTACCCCCATCCAGTCGATCAAGCTGCGTTTCGAGCCATTCCAGCGTGCCAGGGTCTTCCCAGAGCCGAGCCCGCACCCGCTCCGAAACCACTTCGCTCACCTGGCTTCGCAGGCGATTGCGCCTGCGCCCCTTGAGTCCGCCGGATGCTTCAAGATAACGAAAGTGGCGGTCCACGGCCTCCAGGATGGCCTCGATGCCTTCTCCCTTGGACGCGATCGCACCCAGTACGGGCGGCATCCACTGCTCCGGGCTCTCTTCCTGTAACGACTCCCGCGCGATCCGGATGGGGTTGAAGGTCTTGAGCGTGACCCCGTGGTGTGCAGGGACGTGCGCCGAGGCTGATCCGCGCCTCAGGCCGAGCATCAGCTCGATGTCGTTGCGAAGTCGGTCGGCGCCAGGACGATCTCCCTTGTTTACAACAAAGATGTCGGCAATCTCCATCACTCCGGCCTTCAGCGTCTGAATGGCGTCGCCGGATTCCGGCACCAGCACGACAACGGTTGTGTCTGCAGTCCGCGCGATGTCGAGTTCCGTCTGGCCAACGCCGACGGTTTCAATGATGATGCGATCGAACCCGAATGAATCCAGAACGTCGGCGACTTCGGCGGTCCGGGCCGACAGGCCACCCAGCGAGCCACGGGTCGCCATCGAGCGGATGTAGACGCCGGGATCGAGTGCCACCGACTCCATTCTGACCCGGTCGCCAAGGAGCGCACCGCCTGTGAATGGCGAAGTTGGGTCGACCGCAATGACGCCCACGCGGAGATTGTCGCGGCGGAACGACTGCACAACGAGATTCGTGATCGTGCTCTTTCCAGCACCTGGCGGTCCGGTCAACCCGAGTCTGCGTGCGCGGCCGATCTTCGGGTGCAGCCGTGCCATCAGCTCGTCGTATCCGGCCCGGTGGTTCTCGACGACGCTTACAGCACGTGCGAGCGCAGAAAGTTTTCCGGCCTCAAAATCCGCGATCAGTGAACTAAGAGATGGCGCCAACGAGTGCCTCCTGGCGACGCCACATGTCGCCCGTCATTCGCTCCTCACCCTCTCCGTGCGTGTATCCAAGAACGTGCAACGTTCCATGAACCACAAGCCGCACGAGTTCCTCGCGCACCCCAATCCCCTGATCGCGTGCGTTCGCACCCGCAACTTCCGGAGAAATGTAGATGTCGCCAATTACTGCCTGCGCGGTCTTGTGCACCGATTTCCGTGGCTTCCCTGGCGTCGCTATCGTTCGTGCTGGTTCCGGATCATGCAGCTCAAACGTGATGATATCGGTCGCGCCAGCGTGACCGAGGAATTCGCGATTCAGCCGTGCCATTCGGGTGCGAGTGATGAAAGCAACAGAGATCAGCGCGTCCGGGAGATGCTCACGACGGCACACGTAACGAACGATTTCGCAAACACGCGCCTCGGACAGCGCGACGCGTACGCCATCGCGCGCGACATCAACGGCGACGCTCACGCGCTCGCACGTGAGTTGGGCTTCGGCGCGATCGTCAAGGGAAGCGTTTGTGCCGATGGATATTCAATTCGTCCGTGATACATGCCGGTGAGAATTCTCACGAACTGCTCTCGAACGATACCGAGCTGTCGGATAGTGATAGGGGCATCAGCAAGCTGGCCTTCCTGAATCCGCGCGGCAATCGTGGATTCGATCGAAGCGCGGATGGAAAATGGAGTGGGATCGGAGAGCGAGCGCACCGTTGCTTCCGCTGCATCGGCAAGCATGCAGACCGCTGTCTCTACGCTCTGCGGAATCGGGCCCGGGTACGCGAACTCAGCAGCGTTGACTGAATCGTCGCGTTCGCGAGCCTTGGCGAGAAAGTACGCGATGGGAAGAGTGCCATGGTGTTCGCCGATGAACGCCCTGATCGGACGCGGTACCCCGTTCTCCTTCGCCAGCTCGATGCCATCGCGCACATGCGATCTGATAATAGATGCACTTGTGGCAGGCTTGAGCTTGTCGTGCGGGTTGCGCCCTCGCGGCTGGTTTTCGACAAAGTGTTGCGGTTTGCGAAGCTTGCCGATGTCGTGATAGTAAGCGCCGACACGGCCAAGCAGGCCATCGGCACCGATTGCATCGCATGCCGCTTCGGTAAGATTGGCCATCGCAATCGTATGCGCGTACGTTCCGGGAGCCTCGAGGCTCAATCTCCGCAGCAACGGCTTGTTGAGATCGGTCCACGCCAACCATCGGAGATGGTCGGGAATCCGTCGCCAACGTTTTGCGCGATACACGAGCAAGGACCCCACGGCAACGAAGAACGCGGTAACGAAATCTCCGGTCCGACCCGGTATCAGAACAGCCACCGCGATTGCGATCGCGAAATAAATAAGGGGATCGAGGATCAACCGCGCGGCAATCGCGACAATCTCGAGTATGATGTCGAGCCGCGGTACGAAGGATGACTTGGCAGCCTCGGCGCTCTCGCGTCGCGCGCGATCCGGTGGATCGGGCATGTCGGCGGCATCCCGCTCTGAGAGTCTCTGCCAGAGATTCACGATCTCAGCCCGTCGAGTCTTCCGCGTACGCCTTGATTATGTCGCGCACCAATCGGTGGCGCACAACGTCGGCGTCGGTGAAGTAGAAGAACGAAATACCTTCGATGCCGGCCAGAACACGCTCAACCTGCACCAGCCCCGAGTCTTCGCGCCGCGGAAGGTCGATCTGAGTCTTGTCGCCCGTTATCACGACACGCGAATTCACGCCAAGACGCGTGAGAAACATCTTCATCTGCGCACTCGTCGCATTCTGAGCTTCGTCGAGAATCACGAATGCATCGGCGAGCGTCCGCCCACGCATGTACGCGAGCGGTGCAATCTCGATAGTCCGTGTCTCGAGTGCCTTCTGCACCCGTTCCCCCGGCATCATGTCTTCCAGCGCGTCGTACAGCGGACGGAGATACGGATCCACCTTGGCCTGCATGTCACCAGGAAGAAAGCCTAAACTCTCGCCCGCTTCTACCGCCGGACGCGCCAGGATGATGCGCCGTACCCGCTTGCGTGAAAGTGCGTCGACGGCGGCGGCAACGGCCAGGTAGGTCTTGCCAGTTCCTGCCGGTCCGATGCCAATAACTATGTCGTTTTCTTTGATCTGCTTGAGGTATTCAGCCTGACCGCTCGTCTTTGGCTGAATCACCTTTCGAATTCCAGGGAGAATGATCCTGTCGTCGCCAGGAGCGCCGTCAGGGCGTGCGCCATCCAGACTCATCCGGAGAACGTCATCCGCCGTAAGCGGCAGCTGCCGCTTGGCAGTATCGATCATGCGCTGCGCGACAGGCTGTGCGCGTTCGATTTCGTCCCGTGTGCCAGAAAGAGTCATGGTATCCCCGCGCAGTGCAATGCGGGCACCGGTCTGGCGCATCAGCTCTGTGATGTTCTCGTCATTCACGCCAGCGAGCGTGAGCATATCGGCGCCTTCGGTGTTAAGGCGCTGGACGACTGTGTCTTCTGAGGCGCTCAATCTGAAATGGGTCGGAGATGCAATTCAGCCAGATCATCCGCGGGTACGAGCGTTGGTGCACCCTCGAACAGAGCGCGCGCGGCCGTAGTCTTTGGAAACGCTATTACGTCACGCAAACTGGAGGCCCCCGCGAGCAGCATCGCGATTCTGTCGAAGCCCAGGGCGATTCCGCCATGCGGGGGAGCGCCCGCAGACAGTGCCTCGAGCAGGAACCCGAACCGCTTCTCAGCCGTTTCAGCATCGATACCCAGCAAGGCAAGTACCCTTCGCTGCAGCGCCGGATCAGCGATACGAATGCTACCACCACCAAGCTCGGTTCCGTTCAACACCACATCGTAAGCCAGCGCTCGAACGCTCCCCGCATCGGTCTCCAGAAATCCAGCATCGTCGGGGTTTGGCGCGGTAAACGGGTGGTGCATTGCGTCGAGCTTGCCTGTGGCAGGATCTACCGCGAACATTGGGAAATCCGTCACCCACACCAGTTCGTTCGCGCCATCTGGGATTAGCGCCAGCCGGCGCGCCACTTCCTGCCGAACCCGGTCGAGCGCGGGATGGCTTATATGATCGGGTCCTGCTACGAGCAGCATTAGATCGCCATCGGTGAGCTGCAATACGGCGCGGCCGTTATCGCTCAGCGACTTGGCCGCTGCTCCATCGGGCGTGCCGCCCACGCACTTGATCCGGATCAGGCCACCCGCGCCTGCACTCTTGGCCACGGCCTCGATTTCGTCAACCTGCTTGCGCGACAGCGCGGCGCCCCCAGGCACGACAATCCCGCGGACACGTCCACCAGCCGCGATGGCGCTCCGTGCAATCCCGAACTCCGACTCGGCAAAGACTGCCGTCACGTCACGGATCTGCATCCCATACCGCAAGTCCGGTCGGTCGCACCCGTAGCTCTCCATGGCGTCCGCGTAGGTGATTCGCGCGAACGGAGCAGTTACGGTGACGCCGGCGACGGAAAACAGCGTGACAAGCAATCCTTCTGTCAACGCGTAGATGTCTTCCGCCTGAATGAACGACGCTTCGATGTCGATCTGCGTGAATTCGGGCTGGCGATCGGCACGGAGATCTTCATCGCGAAAGCAGCGCGCGAGCTGGAAGTACCGGTCCATCCCCGAAATCATCAGCAGCTGCTTGTACAGCTGCGGCGACTGCGGCAACGCGTAGAACTCCGACGGGTGCACTCGGCTCGGCACCAGATAATCGCGTGCCCCTTCCGGAGTCGGTTTTGTAAGGATCGGTGTCTCGATCTCCAGGAAACCGCGCTCGTCGAGATACTTCCTTGTCGACTGCAGCAAGCGGTGTCGGAGAATGAGATTCGCCTGAAGCGGCGCCCGTCGAAGATCGAGATACCTGTACCGCAAGCGAATATCTTCGGCCGGCAGGTTCGACCCCTTCGCCGTTACCGGCATGCCGACAAACTCGGCCGGACCGACCACGCTGATCGACGTGGCGCGCACTTCGATTTCGCCGGTCTGCATGTCTTGGTTAGCCATGTTCGGCGGTCGCGAAGCCACGATTCCCGTAACGGTGACGACGCTTTCCAGACCCGCCTGGGACGCAGCTTCGATTACGGCCGGCGCGGTGAAATCAGGATTGAACGACACCTGCACCACGCCGGCCCGATCCCGCAGGTTGATGAACACCATCCCGCCAAGATTCCGCGAACTCTCGACCCATCCACCCAGCCGCACTTCACTGCCCGCATGTTCGGCGCGGAGCGCGCCGCAGAAAGTCGTTCGTGTTGTTGTTGCGGGAAATTCAGGCGTGCTCACGCGTTGTCGTTCGGCCGCGATGCGACCTCATAATATGATTGCATTTAGATGGGTTAAATTTATGTCTGGCAATGGTTTATGGTAGGCCCTTCGCGCCGCCGCCTGCCGCTCCGAACATGCCCAAAATCAATCTTCTAAATCTCACGCCCACCGAGGCAACAGCCGCGCTCGAAACGTACTTTCGCGAGCGAGGTGAGCCACTCTATCGTGCGCGGCAGGTTGCGCGCCGACTCTGGCAATCCCCCGTCCGGTCCTTCGCCGATATCACCGACGTTCCGGTGGCGATCAGAAATGCACTCGAACAAGCGTTCGAGTTGCCTGGACTTTCCGTGCTTACCGAGCAACTTTCGTCAGACGGCACCAGAAAGTTTCTCTTTCGTTTGGCCGACGGCGAATCCATCGAGACGGTATCGATCCCTGACGCGGGTCGACTCACCCTTTGCATCTCG
>JBDTAB010000222.1:0-5240 GCA_039924865.1 Gemmatimonadaceae bacterium
CTATCAACGCCAGACAGGATCGGACTCTGGGTCGAGCGTGTGGCCGATGGCGACATTGGCCACACGCACAACTAGCGCAGGTTGCTGCACACTACATGTGCATGCCTTTCATCGCGTGATCACCAGCGCCCATACCCATCTGGTTGGGACGGAACCGCAAGAAGACAGTCATGCCGATTGGATAGCGGGTGCCGTAATACGCGCGCATGGGATCTGGCACGATGTTCAGCGTGCCGCTCGTGCCCAAACCGATTGATCCGCCGCTGAACTTGCCGATCTCACGTGTGTAGCCGAGCGATACTTCACTCACGTTGAACGAGGCGGATGCGTCCACCGGGGGAAGAGGCACGAGACTGCCATCCACGTAGATCGGTGGGCTACCGACGATGAAGAGAGCGAGATCTCGGGCGCTCTTGTTAACGATCTCTGCACGGCCAAAAATTGTGTTGTGGCTGTCGAGCATCAGGTCGGTTTCTATCAGGCCACTGTTGGAAAGGTGTGCGTCGTCGGATTCCTTGTTGGCCCCGTATACGAGCGAGCTTGCCCAGTGGCCCGCGCTGCCGAATGGTCTTCCGTAGAGCGCTGAACCTGTTATGCGATGCACCGAGACGTCCGGGAAGAGGCCTTCTGGTGACTTGAGATATCCGTACGATGCTGCAAGACTCCAGTCCCGAGTCGGATTGACTGTCAGGCGCCCGCTGTAGGAATCGAGACTTCTTCCCTTGTAGTCGAAATTGGTCCGATTCTCATCAGGTTCTCGACCATTGAAGATCGAGCCTTCCAGCTTGACACTGTGTGTGAACAGGCCGGCAGTCAGAACTCCGAATGAAATATGTGTGGCGTCTTGCCAGTGATGACTGAGCGGGGCGAGCGGGTTGTCCATTGCGCTGGGTCGGTGTGGGAACGCAACCGGACCGAGAGACGGCTCGCCCACGGGCGCGACGTAAAGCGAGATACCGACACTGTTCGTAATGGGACGCTCGTAGAGCATCGCGATTTCCATGAAGAGATCATGCGGGTGCTGTCGATCATGTAGAACTTTCCCATCCACCGCTTCACCTGACTGCAGGAGTAGCGGATAGCCGTATTTGGTTACCGTGAATGCCTCGAGACTCACCATTCCGCGAAGCGTGAGGTCGCCGCCGCCAAGCTCCCTGCGCGCCATCAGCATTCCCCAATTCACACTCCCGAACTGAGAGCTGCCACGCGGCGCATTTCGAATGAAGTTTTGCTTGTCGTACTGTATGAACGCCTGCCCGTGAAGCATGAGATCCCACGAGCCTGCCATGATGTGGCGTGCGTACATCGGAGTGGCATCCGGCACCCAGGACGTGCCACTTCCAGTTCGCTCCATGGGAATGCCCAGAGGTCCTGGTCGCATGCCTTCCATGCTCGGCATCTGCATGCTCGGATCGGACGCAGGGTCGATCGCACGCGCGACGCTGGTCGAGTCACGACTAACCGATCCGCTACGGGGCGCGTGGGTCTTTGCAGTAGTGTCGCGCTTCACGCTTGCGTTCGAATTCGACATTGGCCTTGGTTCCGTGTCACTCTGAGCCGCGAGAGCAAACGGCGCGCCGAACAGAGCCGCCGAAAACACAACCGTAGCGGCAAAAGAACCCGAACCCGGCCACGCGCTACCACGTCGGGGAGTACGGAGAGGCAGTGTGGTATTGGTCATAGCTCTAAAAGTGTTGATACGATGCCGCTCGCCCGAGAACCATATGCGCGAGCGCAATCGTATATATATTTTATGTTGTGTAAAATACACGGCCTTTCTCTTCCGTGCAAGCCTGTACCCTCAGCAACGACGTACACGATGCAGCTACCCGCACGCGTTACCTTCTTTCGGCGACGGATCACATTTGCGCTCGTCGTCGGAGCAGCCTCGGCGCTTATAGCCACCCCACGAGCTGCGTGGGCACACGGCCACCTTGTATCGTCCACGCCGGCTGCCGGTGCGCATCTTGTAGCTCCGCCCGGATCACTCCGGCTCACATTCAGCGAAGCACCTGAGCTCGCGTTCACATCGTTGAGCTTGACGCGTGTCGACGGAAGAGACGTGTCGCTCGCACGCCTGCGAATCGCTCCGAACGACAAACTCACGGTCGTAGCAACCATTACATCACCCCTGGCAGCTGGTGCGTACGCTGTCCATTGGCAAATGGCTGGTGCCGACGGGCATGTAGTGCGCGGCCATTACGAGTTTGTCGTAGCAACTGGAGCCTTGCCGGTGAACTCGTCGACATCTGTCGGCGCGACGGCAATGACTCACGACAACCCGATAACCATGCCGCCGGGAGAGAACGGTTTCGGCGCTGGCTCGTGGCCGTATGCTGTTATTCGTTGGCTCCAGTTCATCGCACTGCTTGCGATCATCGGCGCCGTAGCATTTCGCCAACTCGTGCTTCGTTACATGCGCAACGAGCAGCGTACCTCTGCCGCGCTCATGAGTGATACTGAACGACTTCCGATGATTCCCATCGCCAGCCACAACGCGGCGCAAATCGCGATGTGGTCGGTCTTCCTGTTGGCCGCGACAGCCCTGCTGCGCCTCTACGCCCAGTCGTTTGCGCTGCACGGAAGCATGGCGGTCTTCGACGCCGCGCTTGTTGCTCCCATGTTGACTCAAACAGTGTGGGGATACGGCTGGTTGCTTGAGCTGGGCGCTTTGTTACTGGCTTTCGCGGGAGCGCGCCGTGCCGAACGGGGCGCGAGTTGGGGCCTGCTTACCGTCGGCGCAATCCTACTTGCTTTCACACCCGCATTTTCGGGACACGCATCGTCTACACCGCGACTTGTTGAGATAGCCGTGATCGCGGATGGACTGCACGTTCTCAGTGCCGGCGGCTGGCTTGGCAGCTTGCTTATGGTCGTGGCTGCCGGAATTCCGGCAGCGATGCGACTCGATGGGAAAGAGCGTGGTCTGGCCGTGGCGGATATGGTAAATGCGTATTCGCCTACGGCGCTGACGTTTGCTGGCCTCCTCGTTGCGACGGGTGTACTCGCCGCGTGGCTTCACGTTGGCTCCGTGCCGGCGCTCTGGCAGACAACCTATGGCAAGACGTTGCTGGTCAAACTCGCCGTCTTGTCGGTTGTGGCGGCTACGGGCGCTTACAACTGGCTTCGGGTGAAGCCAACGCTGGGCCAGATGGAAGGTACGCATAGAGTTCGTCGGTCGGCCATGATCGAGCTCGCCGTCGGACTGCTGGTGCTTGCAGTGACAGCTGTACTGGTGGCGACGCCGACGGCGATTGACGTTGCAGCGCGATAGCTGAAGGGATGTCGAGAGTTGGCTGACGAGATCGTCGAGACTACCGCCCAATCGGGAGCACCACGAGACGGACAGGCGGTATCTGGCATATCTTCCAGGATGGCAACAATACAGTTGGCGTCCGTGCTGACGTGCCCAATATGCAGCTACGCGGAAACACTCGAGATGGCGACCGACGCATGTACGTACTTCCATGAATGCGCGAACTGCGGAGCGCGGCTTAGGCCGTTAGCCGGAGACTGCTGCGTCTTCTGTTCATACGGCTCCGTGCCATGCCCGCCCGTCCAGGCAGGGACAAGCGAGTGCTGCCGGCCCGATCAAGCCCTCGATTGACGTTTTCGTAAATTTCAGCAACACCATTGTCCTTGGCACCTCCCGCGCGAGGTAGTATCGTTAAGCAATGCGAGCCGTCCGTCGCGCCTCCCGTGCCATAGCTCTCGTGCTGAGCCTGGTGTTGGCCAACCTTTCGTTGGCCGGCAGCGCATATGCCTGTACGATGGGCTCAGAGTCGACCATGGACGCGATGGTCAGCATGAGCGGGATGGCAATGGCAGGAGCGCAGAGCACGCCAGTGAATCAGTCGGCGCAACAGATGTCGGATCAACGGCAGCAACGCGAGAATCCACCATGTGGCCTGCCGACACCGGGAGCGTGTCAGCTCATGGCTCCGTGCGCGCCGGTAGCGCTCATTTCCATCGACAATCGCGCGACGGCTTCCGCCACTCCAAACGTCCGCGTCGCCGATTTCACCACGCCGTTGTTGCCGTCCGCAACGCGCGCACCCGAAGTCCCGCCTCCGCGAGCCTAGTCCACCACAAGCAGTTGTAGTGGTATCGCCGCACCCGCTTTGGGTGCGAGCGGATTGACGCGTACATGCCGGATCCCTCGATAGGAACAACAGTCGTTTGTTCCTGATCGCCCCGCATGCATACGCGTCGGGACTTAACTCGACAACCAATGCGTCACACAGATCGTGCAGGCAGGAGCGCGCACTGCATGGGTACAGCGGTCATTCGCATAGCGATGATTGCCGCTACTCTTGTCGCCGCTGAAGTAGCGCAGGCTCAACAGACGAACAACCATGTCGACTCCGGAACTGCGCTCGACTCGTTGATCGCGCAGGCCATATCCGCCAGTCCTGGTATTCGAGTCGCGCAAGCCAGGGTTGGCGCTGCGCGAGCGCGGGTTTCGCCCGCTGGCACCTTGCCGGACCCGACCCTCATGCTCGGCGTGGTAAACCTCCCGATCTCGCACCCCGGCTTCTCGTCCGACGGGATGACAATGAAGATGGTCGGCGTGGCCCAAACCATCCCGTTCCCGGGAAAACTCGCTGCAAGACGACGCGCGTTTCAGCTTGACGCCGACGCAACGGCGATCGCCCTGGACACTGTACGGCTCGCGGTCGTGCGCAACGTCAAGTCCGCCTACTACGAGCTGGCATATCTGGGTCACGCACTCGCAATCGTCCAACAGAACGAAAAGGTTCTGGCCGACGTTGTTGGCGCAGCCCAGTCACACTACACCGTCGGCACTGGTGCGCAATCGGATGTACTGAAGGCACACGTCGCGGCCACGCAACTCGGTGAGACGGCAAATCTGCTCATAGAACAGCAACAAGCCACCTTGGCCGCACTGAACGCCGCGCTTAGCCGGCCGACCGATACGCCGGTAGAACATCCCGATTTCCCGGCATGGCTAACGCGCGCCGCAGTCGCACAGGATGCGCGCACCATTCGCTTCACAGCAAATACACTCGGCGCTCCGGTGGGGGGCTCGCCACTTCCTCCGCTCGCCGATCTGCAAGCGCTGGCAAGTGAGCACAATCCAGAAGTCCGCGTTCACGAGGCGATGATCGTCGCACAAGCCGCGCGTGTCCAGCTCGCGCACGAGGAGTACAAACCAGATCTTGACGCTTCGATACAGTACGGACAGCGCGTCGGTTTACCCGATATGGTGACAGCTCAAG
>JBDTAB010000223.1:0-2861 GCA_039924865.1 Gemmatimonadaceae bacterium
GCCTCGCGCGTTGTTGCGCCGCTTCGGAGTGCAGTGGCGACAAGGTGCGTGGCGTCGTACGCGAGCGCGGCGTGCGCATCGGGTATCATGCCGTACTTGGCGCGGAAGGCTGCTGCGAATTTACGCACCGCGGGAGCCGAACTTTGCGCAGTGAATGGTGTGCCGATGAATGCGCCTTCCGATGCGGGCTCCGCTACAACCCCCTGCCAACCGTCGCCTGCAAGGAATGTGGTGTGAAAGTTCAGTTGGCGTGCCTCCCGAAGAAGCTTCATTCCAACGGCCTCATCGCTTGCGACGAAGACGATGTCGGGCGATTGAGTCTTGAGATAGCTGATATACGGCTCGAGGTTCGTGTCCGAGCCAAAAGGGTCGCGCGCCAGGATCTGGCCTGTAAAGTTGTGCAGGAATGCGTCGGCAAGGCCACGTCCGTAGGCGTCGTTCTGGTAGAGAACTGCGACGCGAGTTGGGCGGTGAAGCGAATCCGACAGCGCTGTGGCAAAACGGGCGAGCTTGGCGCCGTTGACGGAATCGCTGGACGCCATGCGAAAGACCCACCGTGACATCCCCGTGATGTCGGGCGACGACGGCGACGTGGCGACTGCAGGCAAATGACCCATATCGTAGACGTGCGCCGCCGAAACCTCAGCGCTGGAGCCAGCGTGGCCGATCACGGCGATAAGATTGGTGTTGGCAACGAACTGGCCGGCGATGCGGGCAGCTTCCGACCCGTCGGCGCGATCATCGCGCGTGACGACGCGGAGTGGAACGCCGTTGATTCCGCCTGCGCGGTTGACCTCGGCCACTGCGAGGTCGATTCCGTGCTGATTCTGGATCCCGTATGCCAGCGCCTGCGGGCCGACTGCGCCCACAAGGTACTCCGTCGGTTGCCTCGAGCATGCCGAGGAAACGCCGAAAAGTCCTGAGACCAGAATTGAAGCAATACGACGATCCAACAAGACCTCCAATAACCCCACGGTGGGCGAGCAAGAATGCCCGCTCGATGCCGCCGTACAAGGACGACAACGTGGGCGTGTTGTCACCATCGCGGCCGTTGCCAGGAGCAGCTCACAGAACCACCGACCGCAGCGGCTGCGGCGGCCTGCCAGATCTTATGAATGCTTGTTGACTCCAAAGAGTCTCGGCTGGTCGGGCACTCGGTTGAAATGGAGGCTTCGGCGCGGCCCGCTGATGGACGAGCCGGTTAACTTTCTGCTATGGGAAGAGCTGAATTCGCAGTGGGAATTGTCCAGGATGCCGTTGCGGGGACACCCGCCGAGACGGTGGATCGGGCCGTAGCCAGAATCCGCGAGGCGGCTGGCCGGGGAGCCCAGGTCATCTGTCTCCAGGAGATGTTCAACTCCCATTATTTCTGCCAGAGCCAGAACTGCGAGCGATTCGACATAGCCGAGCCGATCCCGGGCCCGGTGACCGACCGAATGCAGGCTCTGGCCAGGGAGCTTGAGGTTGTCATCGTCGTGCCGATTTTCGAGCGGCAGGCCGCAGGCATCTATCGCAATTCTGCCGCGGTGATCGACGCCGACGGCTCACTACTCGGGGTGTATCACAAGATGCACATCCCCGACGATCCGCTGTATTACGAGAAGTATTATTTCACGCCCGGTGATTCCAATCGGACGTATGAAAAGGAAGATCATCCTGGCGCGAGCGGTTTCCGCGTGTGGAAGACGCGCTACGCGAACGTTGGCGTACTGATCTGCTGGGACCAGTGGTATCCGGAAGCGGCGCGGATTACGTCACTGCTGGGTGCGGACGTGATTTTCTATCCCACGGCTATTGGCTGGCACCCCGCGGAGAAGGACGAATTCGGTGCAGCCCAGATGGATGCATGGCGTACTGCACAGCGCGCACATGCCATCGCGAATGGTGTGTACGTCGCCTCTCCCAACCGGGTTGGTTTCGAAAGCGAGCCCGGTACGAACGGCATAGAATTTTTCGGTCATTCCTTTATTTCGGATCCGTTTGGCCGTGTGATCGCCGAAGCCGGCCAGGAGCCAGCTGTACTGGTCGCGAAATGCGATCCGGCTCTCATCGAAGAGACGCGGCGCAACTGGCCATTTTTGCGTGATCGGCGCATCGATGCGTATTCGCCGATTTTGAATCGATATCTTGGATGACGCGCTGGCGGATGCCGGCGGAGTGGGAGCTCCACGACGCTACCTGGATCGCGTGGCCGCATCACGAGTCAGATTGGCCAGGTAAACTCGAGGCCGTCAAGTGGGTGTACGCGGAAATAGTGCGCGTCCTTGCCGACCACGAACGCGTAGAGATTCTCTGCGCCAGTGAAACCTTGCGCGACGCTGCCGCAACGATGTTGCGCGCGCACGATGTTGCGCTGCAACGCGTCAATCTGTTGGTGGCTCCGACAGATCGCTCATGGGTTCGGGATTCGGGGCCGTCGTTTGTGTGGAACGCGAATGGCGAAGTCGAGATGATCGCATGGGGTTTCAACGCCTGGGCCAAGTACGACAACTACGCGCGTGACAGAACTGTTCCAGAGATCATTCAGCGAGCTACTGCGCTGCCGTTGACCCGCGCCGTGCGGCATGACGATGCGGGCGAGGCGCTGGTCCTCGAGGGCGGGGGGTTGGAGGTGAACGGACAGGGCCGCATCATGGTGACTGAGGAATGGTTGCTGAGCGAGGTGCAGGTGCGAAATCCCGGTCTGAGTCGCGCTGACTACGAGCAAGCGTTTGCAAAGTACCTCGGCTGCGACGACACCATCTGGCTGGACAGGAGTTGCACGGGCGATGACACGCACGGTCACATCGACGACGTTGCGCGCTTCGTCAATTACGACACGGTAGTGCTTGCGTACGAGGATGACCCGGCGGACGCCAACC
>JBDTAB010000224.1:0-6458 GCA_039924865.1 Gemmatimonadaceae bacterium
CAATGGCATCTGGAATCGCGCCCGGATCCGAGCGAAGCACCTTCAACACCAACTCTTCCACCGCCCTCTCGCGCTCGCTCAGTTTGCGAGCCGAAGGACGTGCGCGCAGAGCGCGATTTCGCTCCTCGGATACAACCGATGCGACACCGGGAGATGCGGCCACGATCGCCGCATCAATCTCCGCACTCTCGCGCAGGTTGTAAAGATCGCGAACAGACGCATCACCACTGCCTGGTGCGTGAGCAGCACTCCCGCGCATAATACGCGCAGCCTGTTCGATCGCGAGCAGTCGGTACCGTGCGACCGCAGCGGCGCTATCGCGCGCATCGATGGTCGGCGGGAGCTGGATCGTAATCCCGTGGTGACGCGCGATTGCACGGCGCCTCCTCGTTCCAATAATGTTGCGTGGAGTATCGTCGTCTGCCGATTCAATTTCGAACTGGACTCCGTACATCGCATTGAGCAGGAGTTCCAGTCGACGCCGAACAGTATCGAGCGGAACAACGCGGGCCTCTCGCGCCGCTCGCACCCGTACTCTTGCTGCGGAAATCGGGAGGACGAACCTGCGCCACGACTTGATCGCTACTGCGCGTATGCGGTTCATGGCTCTTCTGCCGCTCGGTTACATCGTTGTATCGATGATATCCCCGATCGCAGCCAGCAGGTCGGGATCATCTGTAAGTGCCGCTGCTACGGCGACCTCGCACGCCCGGCGGGCTGGAATGCCTTCCGCGATCAAGCGGCCAGCGGAGACGAGCAACCGCGTACCGGGACCTTCCACAAGTCCCTGATCACGCAAGCGGCGAACGCGGTGAGCAACTTCGACGAGCGACTTCGCCACAGTTTGCTT
Source organism: Gemmatimonadaceae bacterium (assembly GCA_039924865.1). GTDB lineage: Bacteria > Gemmatimonadota > Gemmatimonadetes > Gemmatimonadales > Gemmatimonadaceae > Fen-1247. The sequence goes on from JBDTAB010000224.1 coordinate 851, forward strand.
CACCCCACTTTCATGCGAAACGATTTGCGCCTCTACCGAGTCGGTCGGATAATCGAATTCGAGCGACACGAAACGTTGCCGAGTACTCGGCTTCAAATCCTTGATCGCATGCTGATATCCGGGATTGTACGACGCAACGAGCTGAAATCCGGGAGCAGCGACAATAACTTCACCAGTCTTGTCGACCGTGAGGACTTTCCGATCGTCGGTGAGTGGATGAATCACAACGATGGTGTCCTCGCGAGCTTCAACAACTTCGTCGAGATAGCAGATCGCGCCGGTCCGTGCGGCAACGGCGACCGGACCATCGATCCAGACCGTCTCTCCCCCACGAATCAGATAGCGGCCGGTCAGGTCGCTCGCAGAGAGATCGTCATGACAGGCAACAGTGATGAGGGGGCGACCGAGCCGCCATGCCATGTATTCAACGAACCGCGTCTTGCCGCAACCGGTCGGGCCCTTGAGCAGGACAGGCAAGCCACGACGGTGGCATCGATCGAAGATGTCGATTTCGTGGCGTGTCGCCACATAATATGGTTCCGCACTAGCAGATGGTTTCGTATCGCTGCTCGATGCCTGTGGCGGTGCTGTGTCACGGGGTGCGCTCATATTGGACCTTTCGTTCGTGCTGTGGGGTTCGGGCGTCGACTCGCCGCAACTCCGTATGGCGTCGATCCATCCTGACTATTGTATACGATCCTGACCCAATCAAAAGAAGTATTCGTAAACCGCAACCAAACTCTTGCAGAAAACTTACCGTCAATCGCGCAGACCCGACGCGCACTAATTCGCGATTGCCCGAAGCCTCACCGGGCGTTTACAGCGAAAGATTGTGTGCGATACGACCCACCCATCCCCGCCCCGCTGCCAAGCACCGGTCTGGCATCCGCCTCCCCAACGGGACGCTAGCTATTGTGCGATGGTCCATCGGCCGTCTCCGGGAGGCTTGGGCGACAGCCACTAAATTACTCGTGATGCCCGAGGCCCCCCCCATCACGTGATTGCGCTCAAGCGCGGATTTACGCGCACCGGCCTGGTGGCAGAGCAAGCATGGAACGGCGTAACCGCGTGGTTCAATGGGAAGGCGCTCAGTGAAAATGCCGTACTGCTTACTTTCGCGGTAGTCACCGGGCTGCTGAGCGCGCTGGGTGTCGTCGCATTCTACAAGAGCATCGATTTCGCGTACTGGGCGTTCTACAAGTTCCCCACTAGCCAGTTTCCCCGCTTCGCACTGCTTACATACCGTCCGGTAATCACCGCCGCGGGCCTCGCGGTAGCATGGTGGGTTATGCGGCACATCGGACACGGGCACCAGGGCATGAACGTGCCCGACGTCCAGCTCGCTGTCGTGCGCCGCGGCGGAGAAATAGAGAGCCAGCCTGCGATCGCACGCACCATCGCGAGCACAATCACGATCGGCGCTGGTGGCTCCGCCGGAAACGAAGGACCCGTTGTGGTACTCGGCGCGATGATCGGGTCGTGGCTGGGGCGGACGTTTCGCTTTGCACCGGCGCGCGTCGTGGTCCTCGTAGGTTGCGCAACCGGCGCGGCGATCAGTGCAGCATTCAATGCGCCGTTGGCCGGCGCATTCTTCGCTCTGGAAGAAGTCGTGGGCACACTCGCCGCCGGCTCGTTCGCGCCGGTCGTCGTCTCGAGTGTAGTAGCGGCCGTGGTCTCGCGCGCCTTCCTGGGAAATCACCCGGCATTCGCAATCCCGCAGCAGTACGGCTACGCGCATCCCAGCGAACTCGCGCTGCTGTACCCACTACTCGGCGTTGTTTGCGGGCTTATGGCCGCACTGTATGTGAAAACGTACTTCTGGGCCGGCGACGTTGAGAAGAAGCTTCCACTTCCGGAGTCCGCGATCCCGTGGATCGGCGGTGCTCTTGTCGGCGTTCTCGTGTTCAGCTCCGGTGGCCTGCTTGTTGGCTACGGACACCTCGCAATCCACTCGGATATTTTCGGACGCATGGCGTGGTACGGCCTGCTCGCTCTCGCTCTGGGCAAGATTCTCGCGACGTCCATAACGCTCAACATGGGTGGATCAGGCGGAGTTTTCACGCCGTCGCTTTATATCGGCGCCGCAACTGGCGGAGCATTCGGTGTCGCGCTCTCGAAAGTGTTACCGATGATGGGGCTCCATCCCGAAGCGTACGCTCTGGTGGGCATGGGTGCCGTCGTCGCCGGCGCCACCGACGCACCGATCACCGGCATACTGCTCGTGTTCGAGATGACGAACGACTACGCGATCGTGGTCCCGCTGATGCTCACGGTGGTGATAAGTCACACAATCGCGCGCAGGTTGAGCCCCGATTCGCTCTACAGCGGTTGGTTGCGCCGTAGAGGCGAGTCCATTGAAAAGGGCGCGGATCGCGACGTGCTCGACGGACTCCACGTGTCCGACGCTTACGAGTCCGCGCCGCAAGTAATTTCGGAAACTGCGCGCGTAGACGAACTTCTCGGACACTTGGGTCAGACGCGCCAGCTCTACTTCCCCGTGATTGATGAATCCCACTCACTCGTGGGGATCATCACCATCAGCGAGCTCGGCCAACTGGCGCGGAACGATGAACACCTTGGCTCCCTGCTTCTCGCTGGTGACATCGCGCAGGAAACTGAAACCGTAACGCCCGACGACACTCTACTGGAAGCGATTCGCAAAATGGGAGTGCGCGGAGCCGAATCGATTCCTGTCGTCGAGCCAAATTCGAGTCGACTGCTCGGCATCATCGACCGCAGCCACATTCTTAACATCTACGAGCGCACTGTTTCATCGACGGCGCGCCGGGCGCGTCACCCCGCCAGCAGCCTCAGCGCCTCTTCCGCGGGGACGTCGCCAAAGTAAGCGTCGAGATCGATCCCCTCGAACGCTCTCGATATCGCCTCAAATTCGTACGGAAGCCCAAGCATCAACGTCTCCAGTTCCGAGACGTCCTCGCGGCCCATGAAGTCGCCAAAGATCCGTACAGACGCAACGCGACCTGCCTGAACGTTCACCCGCACGTCGATCTCTCCAGCCGTGAACCTGTGCGTCCGTTGGACGTTGCACGGAGGATTCTCTCCGTAATTCCAATCCCAGGACCCATACTTCCGCTTCACCAACGCGTCGACCTCGTTCCAGTCGTCCTCGGTGAGCTCGAGAGTCGGCACTTTGCTGCGGTCGCGAGTTCCAAAGATCTTTTCGATAATCCGCTCGCGCAGCTCGACTACCGTGATCGGCTCTTTCAGGAACTCGGAAATGTTCACGACGCGACTCCGGATCGACTTCACTCCTTTCGATTCTACCTTCCCAGCCTTCGGAACCAGCGCTTCCGTCACGTCATCCAGGTTGGAATCGAACAGAAGGGTACCGTGACTGAACATCCTGTCAGGTCGCGCGAATTGCGCATTGCCGGAAATCTTTCTTCCGCCAGCAAGGATGTCGTTTCTCCCACCCAACTCCGCGGGCACACCCAGGTCGTGAAGAACGTCAACCACGGGACGCGTAAATGACTCATATCGATTGAACTTTCCATGAACTGACGGCGTCATGAAGCTGAAATTCAGATTGCCGAGGTCATGATAGACTGCCCCCCCTCCCGAAATTCGGCGCACTACAGTTATTCCGCGTGCTGCGACCACCCGGGGGTTCACTTCCTCGATTGTGTTCTGATTGCGCCCAATGATGATTGAGGGCGCGTTGATATAGAACAGGAGGTAGTCGTCTGTACCCATTCGGTTGCGGAGGACATGCTCCTCCAGCGCAAGATTTACGCGCGCATCGGTGATGCCGCGGTTATCGATAAAGATCATGCAATTGAATCAAGCGTGAGTGATGGCGCTTTCTCGACCTTCTTAAGATAACAACACTGTCACGCCTACCCATAGCAGAAAAAGGGACCGCCTCTCAACTGAGAAGCGGTCCCTTTCTGCACGCCGTACGTGGGCGAAGGCGTTATTCAGGCAGGCCCTCGATCACCCACATTCCGAAAAGCCGCAGACATGACATTTTGCGCATCCCTCCGCGAGCTCAAGCTGAGAGCCGCAGTCGGGACACGTCTGCATGAATGCATCGCTGTTGTCGTACGCATCGAAGCCCATCTGCGTCTGCGCCTTGGCGGCGAGATCGAATGCAACCTTGATGACTTCGGGTGTGGCACGCGGGGACTGTGCGGCAGCATCGGCCGCCGCGAGCAATTCCTGCTGAATGCCCTGCTTCTCGCGCGTCCACTCCTCGAGCGCGATACCGATCGCATCGGGAACGGAGAGCACCTTGTTGGGGCCAAGTCCGACCGCACGGTCGGAGCTGATCCCGCGAAGCTGTTTGTGGACTTCGCGCAACGGGATCCCGGAGCGCAGTGCGAGCGATATCATGCGACCCATCGCTTCAGCATCGGCCATCGCCGCACCGCCGGCCTTGCCGAGGTTGATGAACACCTCGAACGGCTGGCCCTTGTCGTCTTCCGTGATGTTCACGAACATGGTGCCGAGCGGCGTTTCCTTGCGAATTGTGGTTCCGCGCAGACGGTCCGGGCGTGAGCGCTTGACGCGGCGCTGGAGATTCTCGGCTTCCGCATCGTACAGCGCCTGCTTGAGCCGCTCCATCTCCGCCGTCATCTCGGCGATGGTTCCCTGCAACTCGCCCATTTCACGGCGCTCGACCTTTTCGTCGCGCGCTGCACTCGCCTGCGCTGTTGCACCTGTGGAGAGCACCTGATTGTCGCGCGATCCATCGCGATACACGGTCACACCCTTGCACTTGAGATCATACGCAAGCTCATAGATCGCGCGCACGTCGTCACGCGTTGCGGCGTGCGGGAAGTTGGTCGTCTTGGAGATTGCCGAATCGCAATGTTCCTGGAAGGCGGCCTGCATCCGGACATGCCACTCGGGCGTGATGTCATGAGCGGTGACGAACACTCGACGCCACTTCTCCGGCACTTCGTCAAAGTGAATGTGCCCTTCCTTGGCGATGCGATCGATGAGATTCTCGGAATACCATCCCTCGCGCTTTGCCACTGCCACGAAGTCTTCATTGACATCCGGCATCATCACACCAGCCTGATTCCGCATGAACGCGACTGCGAAGAGCGGCTCGATACCTGACGAGCAACCCGCGATGATGGAAATCGTGCCCGTGGGCGCAACGGTAGTGACGTTGCAGTTACGCAGCATCTGCTTGGGACGAATACGGTTGCCGTTTTCGTCGCGCGCGCATGTTTCGTCGGGACCAAAGATCGATCTGGCCCATTCCGGGAACGGCCCACGCTCGTTCGCGAGGCGCTCGCTCTCATGCTTGGATTCGGTGTCGACGAACTCCTGAAGGGTGCGTCCAAAATCAACGCCTTCCGGCGAATCGTATGGAATGCCAAGGCGCACAAGCGCGTCTGCAAATCCCATCACGCCAAACCCGATTCGACGGATACGCTTTGACAGCGCGTCGATTTCCGGGAGCGGATACTTGTTGACGTCGATGATGTTGTCGAGGAAGTGCGTCGCCAACTGCGTGTCGCGCTTCATCGACTCCCAGTCCATCACGCCGTCCTTGACGTAATAGCCGAGGTTGATGGAGCCGAGGTTGCAAACGTCGTACGGCAGCAGAGGCTGCTCACCGCACGGATTCGTCGCC
>JBDTAB010000225.1:0-4491 GCA_039924865.1 Gemmatimonadaceae bacterium
AAGAGTTGCCGCACGCCCCGTTCGCCGAGGAAGCTCATCACCTTGCGGACCATCTCGTCGAGACCGGGAATGGCGCGCAGCGTTTGAAGTGCAGCGCGGTCGGCCGGATGCTCCCACGCGACAGGAGCGATCTGCGTGAGGACGTGCCGTCTGAACGGCGCTACGACTGGAAGAGAGTCTGTCATTGTAAAGCCTGATCAAGGTCTGCGATGAGGTCACCCACATCTTCGACACCGCAGGACAGCCGAACGAGCCCTTCCGTTATTCCGAGCTGTGCGCGCCGCGCCGGCTCGACCGACGCGTGTGTCATCTCGGCGGGGTGGTTGATCAGGCTCTCGACGCCCCCTAGCGATTCCGCCAGCGAGAAGACCTTCACGCGGTCGAGCATTCGCGCCGCGTTGGCGCGGCTACCCGTCTCGAGCGAGATCATTCCTCCGAACCCCGACATCTGCCGCACCGCGAGTTCGTGCTGAGGATGCGACTCCAGGCCCGGATAGAAGACGTTCACGTCGCCAAGCTTATTCGCAAGCCAGGCTGCGATCGCGCGGCCATTGATGTCGTGCCGTTCCATGCGCAGATGCAGCGTTTTGGTGCCGCGCAGGACGAGCCATGCATCCATCGGTCCGGGCACCGCACCAGCCGCGTTCAGAATAAACTGTAGACGGGTCGCGAGGTCGTCGTTATCGACAAGCGCAATTCCGCCCACCATGTCGCTGTGGCCGTTGAGATACTTGGTAGAGGAATGCCATACTATGTCGGCGCCGAGTTGGAACGGATGCTGGAAGTACGGCGATGCGAAAGTGTTGTCGACGATGAGAAGTGCGCCGTGATTATGCGCGACAGTGGCCGCAGCCTGCAGGTCGGTGAGGCGCATGAGCGGATTGGTCGGCGTCTCGACGATCACCGCCGCTGTTGTCTTGGTGCACGCATCATCGATGAGCTGTGGATCGCGCGTGTCGACATACGTGAACGTCATTCCGTAGTTGCGGAGAATCTTGTCGAACAGGCGATACGTTCCGCCATAGACATTTTCGCCGACAACAAAATGATCGCCCGCCTTGAACAGTTTCATTATCGAGTCGAGGCAGCCCATACCGCTCGAAAATGCGAAGCCGTACTGGGCGCCTTCGAGTGCCGCGACGTTGCGTTCGAGCGCCTCGCGGGTTGGGTTCTTGCCGCGCGCGTACTCGTATCCCTTGTTGACGCCGAGCGCCTCCTGCACGTAGGTGGAGGTCTGGTAGATGGGCGTCATTATCGCTCCGGAGAGCGGGTCGGGGCGCTGGCCGGCGTGGATTGCGCGCGTTGCAAAGGCGGAAGCGAGGTCGTCTTCGAAGATCTTTGTCATGGCAGGTGGTGGGATCGGAGGCTAGTATACGTCTTGGAAATATGACGGGGATGATGACGTGACGGCGCCCGCGCCCATGTTTTGTGTAGTCGCCGATGACGAACCGCGGCTGCGCCAGGTGCTTGTCAGGCTGATGACGAGTGATGGTTTCACGTGCCTGGAAGCCGCGGACGGGGTCGAAGCGCTCGAGAAATTGGCGAGCGTTCCTGCCGCACTCCTCCTCAGCGACCTCAGAATGCCGCGGATGGATGGCCTCGAGCTCCTACGCCAGGCCAGGGCCAAGTATCCAGACCTCGCGGTGATCCTAATTACCGCGGTGGCCGATGTGGAGCTGGCACTCAGTTGCCTCGCAAACGGGGCAATGGACTACCTGACCAAGCCGTTCCACCTGGAAGAAGTGCTGGCGCGCGTGGGCCAGGCCATGGAGAAGCGCCGCCTGATTCTGGAGAACCGTGACTACCAGACTGGCCTGGAGCGCCTGGTAGCGATGCAGGCGCGACGGCTGGAGGAGTTGTTCCTGGGCGGCGTTCAGGCTCTGGTGCAGGCTCTGGAGGTCAAGGATCAATACACGAAGGGCCACTCAATCCGCGTGAGCCAGTATTCGTCGCTCCTCGCGCGCGAAATTGGTCTGCCGGAGTCGACGGTGAGGGACATCGAGCTCGGCGGCCAGGTTCACGACATCGGCAAGATTGGAGTTCGTGAGGCCGTTCTCAACAAGGAAGGGCCCCTGACCGACGAGGAGTACCAGCACATCATGACGCACCCGATGCTTGGCTGGCAGATCCTGTCGCCGCTGCTGGGCGACACGCCGGTTGCGCTCTCGATCGTGCGTTCGCACCACGAGCGTTTTGACGGTCGCGGAATTCCGGATAAACTCGCGGGGACGAATATTCCAATCGAAGCGAGAATCGCCGGTGTGGCCGACGCCTTCGATGCCATGACCAGCGGGAGAGCCTACCGCCGAGGCCGCATCATGTCGGCTGATGACGCAGTGGCAGAGATTACTCGGTGCGCCGGTGCGCAGTTCGATCCCGAACTCGCGGCAGCATTTGTCAACGTTATACGACGCGAAAAACTGGGCAGTTGAGCCGCTCGCTCTCTGCGGCGCCGGCCGGATCGGTCTCGTGGCGCTAGTTCGGCGCTCCCGGAAGGCGTTCGCGTAGAGTGAACTGGGCGCTCGCGAGGCTTCGGTTTACAATCCGGTGGCGTAGATTTGGCTGATGCCCGTGCGTTCCGTACGGGCATCAGCTTTTTTATACACATGGATTATCCTGGCTTGATGGTGAGTGTCTCCGGCGTGCGAGGACGCGTCGGTGAGGCGTTGACTCCCGAGATCGTATCACGGTTCGCCGCTGGATTTGGCTCCTGGGCGTTGGCCCGCCACCCAGCTAACCGCATTATCGTGCTTGGCCGGGACAGCCGAGTGAGCGGACCCATGTTTCATCACGCGGTGGTTGCCGCGCTGGAAAGCGTGGGCGCTCGGATCATCGATCTTGGCATCGTGCCGACGCCCACCATTCAGCTTGCGGTCGAGCACCATCATGCCGCCGGCGGCCTTGGAATTACCGCGAGTCACAATCCGATCGAGTGGAATGCGCTCAAGTTCATCGGATCGTCGGGGCTGTTCCTCGACGGGACGGAGGCGCGCGAGATGCGCGCCGTTGTCGAGTCCGATTTTCCGCGTGCGACGTGGGACAGGATAGGCACACTGGAGCGTGATGACGACGCGATCGAGCGTCATATCGACGCAATCCTCGCGCTGCCATTTATCGACATCGAAGGAATTCGCGCACGGAAGTTCCGTGTCGCGCTTGACTGCGTGCGCGGGGCCGGCGGAATGTTCATGCCTGCACTGCTGGAGCGGTTTGGCTGCGTCGTGTCATCCATCAACATGGAAGTGGATGGCAGATTCCCACGTGCGCCGGAACCAGTCGCAGAGAACCTTGGCGAACTGGAAGCGCTCGTGAAGAGGAGTCGAGCGGCGGTTGGCTTCGCGGTCGATCCTGATGTCGATCGCCTTGCTCTCGTGTCGAACGAAGGGAAGGCGATCGGCGAGGATTACACACTCGCCCTCGCGGCGAGTGTGGTACTCGCGCATCGCGATGGCCCGGTCGTCACCAACCTCTCAACCAGCAGAATCGTTGACGATGTCGCGGAGCGAGCCGGGCGCACAGTAGTGCGTGCGCCCGTCGGCGAGGTGAACGTTGCAACACGAATGCGCAGCGAGAAATCCGCGATAGGTGGAGAGGGGAATGGCGGTGTGATTCTTACAGAAATGCACCTCGGTCGCGACGCGCCGGTTGGCGTGGCGTTGATACTCCAGTTGTTGCATCAGGAGAATCGTTCTCTATCAGAGATCGTGGCTTCATATCCACGGTATTCAATCGTCAAGGAGAAACTGGCGCTTCCTTCGGCACCACTGGATACCGTATACGATAGCTTGCGCGCCGCGTTCCCGGATGCTGATGTCGATACGCAGGACGGCATGCGGCTTTCATGGCGGGATCGCTGGGTTCACGTGCGACCATCCGGGACGGAGCCGATTGTGCGCGTGATTGCGGAAGCACCGACCGTGAGCGACGCGCAATCACTTATTCTTGCCGGGCGTCAAGCTGTCGAGAAGCTGTCACTCACGTGACCCAACAGTTTACGCCTGATTGCCCGTAGCCTTTTCAGCTTAGCGGCGTATTATAAAGGTTGAGCGCGCCATCTTCGGGCACGTCCCATGCACGGAATGTTACCGCTGGACTCACGCGAGAGGCACTCATGAGGAAGATAGCTTTAGTAGTCGCCGCGTCGTTGATGGCCGGTACGCTGGCTGCGCAGGAAAGTTCGAGCGGGAAGTTCGAGAACGCGACGAGCGGCGAACTGAGGGTCACGGTTTTACCGCCGACTCCGCAGATGCACGAGCCGCTACGTTATCAGTTGAGCGCTCCTGCATACGTTGCGGCGTTCGTCGTGTATCCGGGGTCTGGAGTGCGGCTGCTGTATCCACTGATCAACACGCCGGAACGATTGCAGAGGGCTGGTTATCACGCAGATCAGCTCATCGGCAAATCATTTGACGATGACTCCTACAACGTAGTACTCGGGCCCAGGGTTGCCGGCCCCGCGTATCTCTACGTAATTGCATCACGCCACCCGCT
>JBDTAB010000226.1:0-11189 GCA_039924865.1 Gemmatimonadaceae bacterium
ATATCCCTCGCCTTCGCCAATCCGCTCGGCGGCCTGGACCAGTTGCTCCACGGAGCGGATCACCTGCGTGGATGGGGGACCGCCGCATATCCGGACCCGGTGCTCTACAGACCAAACGGGTTTGAATCTGGCGCCGAGCGATTCAAGTACGTGATCAATCCCCGGTTCGGGAACACGCAGCCGTCGAACACCCTGCTGCGCACACCATTCCGTGTCACGCTCGACATCTCACTGGAAGTCGGTCGTCCGTTACCCCAACAACAGCTCAACCGATGGATCCACCCGGGTCGCGGCGGTCGCAAGGGTCCGAAGCTATCGGCCAAGGAACTCGAGCGGCGATACGCACGCAGCGTTCCCAACCCGTATTCGGACATTTTGGAACAGTCAGATTCCTTGCTGCTCAGCCGAGACCAGGCGGAAGCTCTCGCGAAGGCGGACACTGCGTACCAGCAACAAATCGACAGCATCTGGACCAACGTGAGCGAGTATCTCGCAGCGCTCCCGGACAACTTCAATTCTGCTGACGCCTTGAAGCGTCAGGAAGATGCGGTGGAAGCTGGCTGGGAGCTAACGCGGAACGACTTGAAGACGACGCTCCCGCAAATCCTGAACCCGATCCAACTCAAGTTGCTTCCCGGAATGTGGACCGACCTCATGAAAATGACCGGAAAGGTTCCGTTTCGATATTTCAATGGGTGAGTAGCCGCCGTATTGCCGATAGACGTTGACTGCGCGAGTGCCGCCGACCGAGCCCGTCATCGTCGCGAAAGCGGGAATCCATTCACGGCCGCGCAACTCCGATAATGCGACCAACCAAGCTCGTCATTCCCGCGAAAGCGGGAACCCATTCACTGCCGCGAAACTCCGATAATGCAGCCGCAGCCCAAGACTGATAACATGGGTCCCCGCTTTCGCGGGGATGACGGTTGGTTGTGGGCGACGACCGGGCCGACCATTCATCCCCAGCCTACAGCCTCGCGATTTCCGCAGAGATCTCATCGTTGCTCCGCTTGCCGCCCGGAGTAGCCTCTACGTGCTCCCACCGTATCACGCCGTCTCTATCGACCAGGAAGTATGCTCTGTTCGTGAAGAACGCGTCCTGCCACATCACGCCATACGTCGGCCCGACGGCGCGTTTGAAGTCCGACAGCAAATCGGTCTTCATATGGTATTTCTCCTTGAACTCCTTGAGCGTCGGAACGGAGTCTACAGAGATAGGCAGAATAGCCACGCCGCTGCTCGTAATCTGGTCGTAATTGTCCGAGAACTCGCACAGCTCAGCCGTGCACGTGCTCGTAAAGGCAAGCGGAAAGAATGCGATTAGCGCCGCGTTCTTTCCGCGGAATGATGAAAGGGTAACGTCCGTGCCAGATGTCGATGGCAAGGTAAAGTCAGGCGCGGCTGTACCTACCGGCGGGACCGGCTGGTTCTGAGTCTGCATGAAATGGAGGCGGAAAGGGTCACATGATGTAGCGAATGTACACGACCAGAATTATGCAGAAGATGATCGAGTACAGTATGACAATATTGTCGCTTTTCGGCTTCGGTCTCTTGTTCCCTGATCCCTTCTGCTTCATCGCTGCTTCATCCGTTGTTGTCGTCGACGCATGTGCCAGGTAGTGGCAGAATCTTCCATCCGACCTCGGTGCGGCCGTTGCAACACCGCTGCAACACCGCTGCAACACCGCTGCAACACCGCTGCACCGGCAAGAATTACGCGCCCGGCGATGCCATGAACATTAAATAGAAGAACGCGATCGCGAGCACCCAGTAAATCGTGGTAAGCACAATTAGCAGTGGCGTTGCCCCGGCCGCCAGAGCTGGCCGGATGAGTACCAGCGCGCCTACGAGGGAATGAGCGGCATTGCCAACGACGTACGAGCGGCCAAAAATACCTCCCACAATAGCGTCTTTTACCATCCATCCGGTCATCGCCAGACCGAATAGCGCCGCCCCGTAGAGCTGCAGCAGCAGGGCAACGCTGGCAGCGCTGGCAGTATCCGAGACGCCTAGGGCAGACGCGATCTCGACGGGGGCAAAGATGAGCGCCACGCCGACCACTCCGAGTGCGACGGTCGTGCCGAGAATCGTGGCGCGGGAGACTTGCTTGGATACTGTGGCAGATGAAGTCATCGAGCGAGTTACCAACTTGCGATTCCGTCCGCAATGGGTGGAATCGATAAACAACAGTTTCCGTCGTGAAACGTCCATGATGCCGACGCCCTATCATTGAGGATGCCAGTGAACATCGGATGAAGCAGCCACTCAAGTGGGATTCTGACATTGACTCCGCTCAGCGCGCGAGCCGAGTCGTGGCGCTTCGATGCGTCGACTCCGTCGCCGATGCCTATGACCATGTCCGCAAAAGTGATCCGGAGTCGATCCACCGGTTCCGCCTCGAGCTCAGGCGGCTTCGGTCATGGATGCAAGTGTATGCCCCGGTTCTGGACGATACGGTGCGGACACGGACAATCCGGAGGCTGCGACTCATTGCGCGAGCGACGACCGATGTGCGCGACCTCGACGTCCAGATCGCGTGGCTCCGTAACGAAACCGACGCGCTCGGCGAGAGTCGGCTCGAAGCCGCGAAATGGATTGTGAAGAGTCTCAAGCAGGAAAGGAAATCTGCATGGCGAAGATTCCAGAAGCTCATTGACCGCCATTATGCGACCGTTGAACGGAGGCTCCAGCGAGAACTCACGTTCTATAACGTGCACCGCGACGTGCGGAAAACCGAGCGCGCGGCGCGAATGCGGCCAGTCACTGCAGGCGTTCTGCTGGCGCAGACCGCGGTCCTTTCAACCGCCCTGGGTCGAATACGCTCCGCCGACGACACCAGGCGTCTGCACCGGGCGCGGATCGTTGCGAAACGGCTGCGTTACGTAATCGAAGCTCTGGAGCCACACTTCGAGGACACTCGGACCGCCGTCGAATATCTTGCGCGGTTTCAAGACATGGTCGGCGAACTGCGCGATGCGCAGCTGCTCGCACACCGTGTATCCCGAGAAGTCACGACCGTTGTTGCGGAACGCACAGCGCTGGTCGCGAGCGAACTGGTGTACCATCCAGCGACCGTCACCGACTTTTCACGGGTGGTAATGGAATCACCGTTCGATCGGTCACTGTCGCTGCTGTTCGCGCGATTGCATGACAGAATTGGAGTCGCATCGCAGGATGTCAGCGCGTGGCTCAAGCAGACCCGGTCGCGCGATTGGACAATGACGATCATGCGACCGCTCGACCTGGAAACGAAATAGGCGCGACAACAGTCGCGCCTATTATGGAGGCTAAGGGAATCGAACCCTTATTCTCGCCTTGCAAAGGCGATGTCCTACCGTTGAACGAAGCCCCCGATTTATCGCCGCATCATCCTGCATGCGGCAAACCACGGAATTTAATCGACGCGACCTTTTGAAAGGCGCTCGTTTTCGCGAGTAGGCGCGGGGACCCCGCGCCTACTCGTGGGCTGGGAGCGGGTCCATCGTTCTGGCGTTCACGGGAATCTGCACCTCGTCACGGTATGGAGAGGTCATCAACAGCACCCGCATACGTGGGAACGCGTCCATGAACCCGATGTAGCAAAGCCCCCAGATTCCCAGGAATCCAGCCGTCACGGCTATCTCCCAGAATCCGTACGGCAGAGTTCCATCAAGTCTTACACCATAGATGGACGGATAGATCTCGTCGTAGCGATGCAGATACAGGCCCACCACGAGACAGAGCGCGAAAAACGCCATGGTCGGCAGATACACCTTCGCCGCGCGCGACAGCAGTCCGAAGAACGGAAGTATGAACATCAGGAACACCACTGCTACGGTGATCCAGCTCCACGGTGCGATCAGTCGAAGCCGAGCCCAGTGCGTTTCCTCGCCCAGGTTACCGTACCAGATGACAAGGTACTGGCCAAAGGTGAGGTATCCCCAGAATGCGGTAAAGGCGAAGCAGAGTTTGCCAAGGTCATGAAAATGGACATCTGTAATCATGTCCTGGCGGCCCAAATGTCCACGCCACGCCATGGTGATGAGCGTCCACGCAGCGATCGCAGCGACCCACGCGCCCATGAAGAACCAGAAACCGTATAGCGTGCTCTGGAAATGTGGGTCGAGGGACATCGACAAATCCCAGGACATGATGATCCAGAAGAGTGAGAATGCAAATACCACGTAAACGGCGAGCTTACCCTGGAACGAGTGGGTAGAGTGGAGTTCTCTGCGTTCGTCGCCGAAACCGCGCCGCATGTGCTCGCGGATCCCCTTCGCCCACGATGCACCGTGCTCCGGAACGATTCCCACGTCGAGACGCACGGACGTGTAGATGTACCACACGCTGAGCAACGTCTGGATTCCAAACAGCACCAAGTCACGCGTAATGAAGAACGGAACGTTCAGATACTGCTGCTTCTCGAGAATATTGACCGGGTGCGTAGCCCACGGGAAGATGTGGTCTCGGCCGAAGAAAAGGCTCAGGCAGAGAATGATGAACGCAACCGGGAGGAAGGCTACGTAGCCTTCCATGAATCGAACAACGGGCCTCGACCAGCGGGCCGTAGTTATGCGCTGTACAGCGACGATGGTGACGCCTGCTGATGACAGCGTCGTGAAGAAGAGCCAGTTGAAGTGAACCGCCTGCCATGCGCGGTCGACACCCATGAACGCTCCCGCGATGAACGCAAGCGTTCCAACGATAGCGAGCACCGCGCACGACATCTTGAGCCAACGCGCAACGGGCTTCTGCGTCCCGTTGATTACTTCTTCACGTGTTATAACATGGTCTTCGGCGTGTGCACTCATGGCTTGACCGCCTGCGGGATGCCGGTCTTGTAAATCATTGAGTCCAGCAACGTCGGTCCCACACGCGGAGAATTCATGTTCAGTGCAGGTGGCTGTTCGCCGGGACGATACCACGCCTTGGCGCTTCCTTCATAAGGCGGGACGAATGGTGGATGTTTGGTTGGGGCGGTCTGTGTGAAGCCTGGAACCCAGCGTCCACCCACGCCTGGCTCTGCCAACGGCCCAGTGCTGATGTCCGCCGAAACCTCACCTTGCAAGGCGCGTACGTAATTCACGACGTCCCAACGATCCATCTCCTCGATACGGTCGTACGACGGCATGGCGCCGCGTCCGTTCCGGATCATGCCGAAGATGTAGCCGTCGGTCCGACTCTTCGTGATGTCCATCGTGAGATTGATTCCGATCATGCCGTACTTGGTAGCGGGCCCGTCACCGAGACCTTTCTCGCCGTGGCATACCTCGCAATTCACCGCGAAGTACTTGTGACCATTGCGAAGCGACGCAGCGGTAACCGGTGTTGGGTTCTGGATGTTGGACATCGAGTCTATGGTGCCAGGAAGCGGGCTGTATGATGTCTCGAAACCTGCACGCGCCGTTCCATACACGGTTACCGAATTCTGCGGATTGCCGCGCGACGGAATCGTCTCGTCGCAAACATCGCGGCGCGCATCGCAGTGAATCGGCTGCCACGGGCGGAGCGCTGGCTGACGACGGAAGTCGCTGAACCACTCGCACGCAGAAAGACTGAGGGTAAGCGGTGCTATGGCGAGCAGCGCACGAATCGTTCTAGCGTTCAACACGCACCTCCGTTGCACCCGCATCTCGTAGCAACTGCTCTGCCTCCTGCATCTTGTCTGGCGCCGGCTCGATCCAAACGCCGTAGTCGCCGTAGCTAAACCGCGAATCATATCCCACGGTATGCGTGATCCTGGGGAACCGAGCCGTTGCGAACAGGCCAGCAACGGTCGCGAGCCCCCCAATGAGTATCATGACCTCGAACCCGAATACGGTGTACGGAATCCACGACGCGATTGCCTTGCCGCCCACTACGATCGGCCAGTAATCCGATATCCAGATCGCGATCCAGTAACCAAAGGTCACGCCGGCCAATCCGCCGATCAGCGTGAACATGCGCACCGCACTCGGTCCCTTGTCGATAGCGTGCTCGATTTCGTGACGAGGCGTTGGAGAGTACACGGTGAACTCGCCTAACTTCTTCTTTTTGAGAACCGCGATCGCGTCACAGGTCGTGTCCAGCTCGCGAAATACCCCGATAACGCCGCGCATCAGTCGAACTCCCCTGGCGTGTCAGGCATGAATGGCAGCGGATGCGCCGTAGTATCGATGCCTCTCGGATGCGAGAACTTGAGGCGCGGCTTCACGATTTCCTTGATCTCCGTGAGTGCTATCACCGGGAACTGCTTGATGAAGAGCAGGAACCACATTGAGAACCAGCCGAACGATCCGCACAGAATGGCATAGTCAACCCATGTGGGGCGATAACCAGCCCACTGCCACGGCTCAAATTCATGCGACAGCGACGGGACCACGATCACGAAGCGCTCGAACCACATGCCGATGTTGATGAAGATCGACAGTATGAAGAGCCAAGTCGTGTTACGGCGGCACCACTGTGAGAACAGCGAAAGCGGAAGGCAGATGTTGCACGTGTAGAGCAGCGATGATGCCCACCACCACTGTCCCCAGAGGCGATTCGCGAAGAACTGCTTCTCCGCCGGGCTTCCGCTGTACCAGGCAACGAACCACTCGTTAGCGTATGAGACACCAACAATGAGCGACGTGAACAGTGCTAGCTTCGCGGCAGCATCGAGATCGTTGATCGTTACGTAATGCTTGAGGTTGAACCACTTGCGCAGCGGAATGATGATCGTGAGGACCATTCCGATGCCGGAGTAGATCGCGCCGGCAACGAAGTAAGGCGGGAACACGGTCGTGTGCCAACCAGGCACGTCTGACATGGCAAAGTCGAAGGACACGACCGAGTGCACGGAAAGCACGAGCGGTGTCGAAAATGCCGCGAGGAACAAGTACGCGCGTACAAAGTGCCGCCACTCCCGGTCGGTGTTGCGCCAGCCCAGTGCTAGCTGGGCGAAGATCCGCTTGCGAATCGGGTTCTTTTCGCGATCGCGCAGAATAGCGAAGTCGGGAACCAGTCCGATGTACAGGAATGTCGCCGAAATCGTTAGATACGTCAGAATGGCGAACACGTCCCAGATCAGCGGACTCTTCATCTGCGGCCAGATGTAGCGCCAGTTGGGATACGGTATGAGCCAGAAGAATTTCCACGGACGCCCAAGGTGCAGAATCGGGAAGAGACCGGCGGTCATGATCGCGAACACCGTCATCGCTTCGGCGCATCGGTAAATCGTCGTACGGAATCCAGCCCGGAACAGATACAGGATCGCGGAAATCAGCGTGCCCGCGTGACCGATACCGACCCAGAACACGAAGGTGACGATGTACACGCCCCACATGACCGGCGGATTGTAGCCAGCGACGCCGAGGCCGCTGTAGATCTGGTATGTCCAGGCGAGCGCACCGACGATCAGGAACGCAATCGCGACCCCGAGGCCGATAAACCACTGCCCGGTCGGGTGAAGCGTCGCAGTTATCTCGTCGTCGACCTGCTCGTAGTCCTTTACGGCGGGAAGTCTGACGTCCGCGCTCGGAATGTTCGGGCGCCTGAGCAGCTCGACGTCTTCCGTCTCAGGTCGCGTTATCGTAGCCATCCGCGGACTCCTACGCGTGCGCCGGCTCGCTAGCCGGCGACGGGTGATTGACTTTCTTCAAGTAGACTACCGCGGTGAATGTGTTGAGCTCTTCGAATACATGATATGCGCGCTTGTCCTTGATCAGCCTTGTGACCGACCATGAATCGTCAGCGGCATCACCAAATGTTATTGCTCGCGACGGGCACGCTTCAGCGCAGGCCGTCGTGAACTCATCCGGACGCAACGGACGGTTTTCGAGCTTCGCACGATGTTCGGCACCACGAATGCGCTGGACGCACATGGAGCACTTCTCCATGACGCCCTTGCCACGCACGGTGACGTCGGGATTCAGCTGCCAGTTGAGCGGCTCCGGGAACGCGTACTGGGCGCGATGCGGCTCGCCGTATCCGAACCAGTTGAAGTAGCGAACCTTGTACGGGCAGTTGTTGGAGCAGTAGCGTGTTCCAACGCAACGATTGTAAACCTGGACGTTTAGACCGTCAGGTGCGTGATACGTTGCGTAGACAGGGCAGACCGGCTCGCACGGTGCGTTTCCGCAGTGCTGGCACATCATTGGAATGAAGCGAGTCTCGAAATCGGCGCTTCCGTCTTCCCCGCCCTCGTAATAGCGCTCGAGTCGAATCCACGCCATCTCTCGACTGCGCGTGATATTGGCGCCGAAACCAGTACGATCGGGTAGTATCTGCGCGGCCTGCCAATCGGCGCCGACCGTCGGAATGTTGTTTTCGGCGTAGCACGCAGTGACGCATGCAGCGCATCCCGTGCAGCGCGCGAGATCGATAGTCATGGCCCAGCGACGCTTGGCCATGTTGCTCCAGTGATCTGGAGCATACATGCCCTTGTCCTTGGAGGTTGGATCGCCAAAGTCACCCTGCGCGTCTGTAGCAACCGGAGACCGAAGTCCCGGCAGAAATTCGTGTGACGCATCGCCTTGGAAATGTTCCTCTTCCGGCTCCTCGTGATGTTCGGCTCCGCCTTCGAGCTCACCCACTGGTATAGCGCGCGCGATGTCGCGAAGATGCTGGCGCGCCGAACCTTCAGTGGTTGCGAGCAGAATGCTGCCGCCGGCCTTGGTCACGCTCGCCTTTGTGCTGACGAGAGCGAGACCGCCCGCAGCGTTTTCCGCTAGCGGCACCAGATCGTACGCATTCTCGCCGGCTTTTGCGTAGCGCCCTGCATGCATCTGCCCGCGACCTGTTGCAATTGCAACCGTATCCTGACGGATGCCGAGGTACAGATAGACCGGCGCGATGAGCTTGCCTGCGCCTGTGGAGACCGTGACGAGATCGCTGTTGTCGAGCCCCATCTTGAGGGCCGTAAGCGGATGCATCTCGACGACAGTCTGCCACGTGAGTTTTGTGACAGGATCAGGCAGTTCCTGGAGCCAGGGCTTGTTCGCGCCACGCCCCGCGCCAAGCACGGGATGGTGATACACGAACAGATACATGTCGCCAGTGGTGCTCGCGATCTCTGGCGCCGCCGCGATCGACGGCAGAGCCGGCTTCGGAGCAGTGCGAGCTAACGCAGTGCCTGCGGCGATAGCCTTCGGGAGCGCCTGACGCATTCCCTCCTCGCCGCCCGGCATCCGAGCGATGAGCCAACTGCGATAATCGGGGAAAGCATATTTTGCGGCAGTAGCTGGATCGCCCTTCGCAACCCTTATGAGTGCGTCCGACGTTGCCAGTGACTCGAACACGGGATCCATCGCTGGCTGTTGCAGCGACAGTGTTCCGCGGATCGGCTCCGCATCGCCCCACTGTTCCAGCGAATGGTGATCGGGCAGAATCAGATCACACATCTCGCTCGTATCATCCATGATGCTCGAGAACGAGACTTTGAATGGCACCTTGGCCATCGCTGCGGCAAACCCGGTACTTCTGGGCATTGTGTAAGCCGGATTCGCGCCACGCACCATGATGAGCGGCACCGACCCCGCGTTCATACGATCAACCAGGCCGCGCAATTGAGCTGGCGCGGTGATCCCTTCGTAGCCGAGCAACGCCTGGTCTGGCCGGATCGTGGTACCGATAGCGCCATTCGCGTGGTTCAGCGCCGATACCGCAGCAAACAACTCCGCGGCTCGGGCAACATGA
The DNA here is from genome assembly GCA_039924865.1 of Gemmatimonadaceae bacterium. Classification (GTDB taxonomy): domain Bacteria; phylum Gemmatimonadota; class Gemmatimonadetes; order Gemmatimonadales; family Gemmatimonadaceae; genus Fen-1247. The sequence continues at coordinate 9,637 of JBDTAB010000226.1, forward strand.
CCGCCAGCCAGAACGAGAGACGCCTTTGCAGCATGATATTCATCGACAACGTCCTGCAGGCGCTTCGCGTCGACACCGCAGGCCTGAGCTGCCTGAGCAACCGGCATTTGACCAGACAGAGCACGCGCAACTGATACCTCGGTACCAGGCTTGCAATCGATCCACGTGTCTGCGTTCAGTCCAGTGAGCGAGCGACGCGGCCCAACGAAGACAAGCCGCGGCGCGCCAGTCAACTTGGCGCGTGCATCGGCCCAGTCGAGCTGCTGCGGAACAGCTGGTCCCCAACCATCCAGGAAGTCAGCGCCGAACGAAATGATCAGCGAAGCGGCGGTGAAATCAAAACGCGGCCACGCAACGCCATATGCAGCGGTGTGCGCCGCAACGGCCTCGTAGTCCACGCCAGCGTCGTAGCTGAAATGTGCCGGCATTCCGAACTCGCCGAGCCACTGATCCAGAAACGCTGGAAATGATCCGGACTCGTGCTGGTTGATGAACACAGCATTGGCGGCGACACTGCGCGACCGGACTTCTCCAATTTTCTGAGAGAAGAGCTGCAACGCATCGTCCCACTTGGCGGCGACGAGCTTGCCACCTTTCCGAATCATCGGTGACCGATAGCGATCGGGATTGTACAACGCCTGCAATTCCGCCTGGCCCGTGGCGCAAAGTGCGCCGCGATTGACCGGGTGGTCGGGATTGCCCTCGAGCTTGATGGTACGTCCGTCGCGCGTCTCTGCGATCAGTCCGCAGGATGCAGCGCATCCTCGGCATGTTGTCGCGTAGTACGTCGACACGCCGGGGACAGTGTTGTCAGGCGAATTGAGATACGGGATCAGCTTTTCGATCTTGTCCGACTCGCAACCGATGGTGGCCGCTACTGCCACGCCTCCACCGACCGCTTTCAGAAAGTCTCTGCGCTTGATCCCCTTTGATTCTGTTTCTTCGGTGCTCATGCGAGGCTCAGTAGTGGCAGGCGGCGCAATCGTACCGCGCCTTGAAAGGCGGGTTCGACTGGCCAATGTGGCAGCTGACGCACCAACCCATGTTCAGTGATGAGTACTGGTAGACTTGCGTCATGTTTTGAACCGGACCGTGACAGGTCTGGCAGGAGACACCCGCGTTGACGTGGCTCATATGCGGGAAGTGCACGTATTCCGGCACCTTGTGCATGCGAACCCACGGAACGGGCTGTTTCTTGTTCCAGTATGCCGCAAGCTTCTTGATCTCAGGCTTGTTGGTCGCAACGAGTGCGTGGCAACCCATGCACGTCGCGACAGCCGGCAAGCCGGGGTCGGGAGACTTGTTGGCGGAGAAGTGACAGTACAGACAGTTCATCTTCAACGTCTGCACATGCAGGGGATGTGGGAAATGGATCGGCTGTTCGGGGCTGAAGCCCTGCGACGTCGAAGCGCCGCTGAAAGCCGATAGCATCGTGGCAGCTGCGGCTATCGCAATGAAGCCTGATACCGTGAGCCACTTCCTTCGCAACGCCATCCGCGAATCGTAGTTAAAAGGCGAGTGAAACGCTCGGCTTTGTGAAAATCTTCACAAGC
>JBDTAB010000227.1:0-7965 GCA_039924865.1 Gemmatimonadaceae bacterium
TCGAGCCCTTCCAGTGTGACGGCCTTGAACGAGGTAACGAATGCGATCCAGTCCATGCTGCTCCGCGCCGGCGTGTCGGCCTCGAGCGCTGCCCGCTCGCGCTCGTAGATGGCTGTTTCGTCGTGCTGCCCAAGGACTCCGGCCGATCGAAGGATCGCCTTGCGCAGCCACCGCATTCCGAACAGCAGAAGGAGAATTCCGACGACCAACTGCAGCGTGGTGAGCGGGATCCCCCGAAGCGCACTACCAAACGCGAGCACGAGCAGCGCGAGTAAGCCGACACCGCCAGCGGCACCGATCAGCGCAGAGCGCCAGCCGCGGGTGGTGCCCACAGCGAGCACGATGGTAAACGCCTCCACGAACTCCACTGTAGACGCCAGAAACGCAGCGGTGAACGCGGTTCCGGCATGAGTCCAATTGATTGGCGGCATCGCTTTAATATGGCCAGGATTCAGATCGCAGAGCGGTCTGAGTCTACAGCGAAAGTCACGCTTGTAGACTCAGACCGCTTTGCGCGCCGAGACGTGCTACGGCTTGGGCTTCCGGTGGGACGTTTCGTGCTCCGCGGCCGCTTCCTTAGCCTCTGATTTGGGAGACTCGTGGCCGATCTTGCCGACGATTGAGCCGTTCAGGGCATTGACGTTGACTTCATCGATCCCCGATTTCCCCGTGGTCTTCATGTCGAATGAATAGATGAGCTTTCCGTTCTCGCGCTCCAGCTCTTCCGACTGAACGTACGCTTTCGGCAGTTTCGCCCGCGCAATGACTCGCGCCGAATCCAGCGAGATCCTGGCTTCACGAGCGAGGTTCGCGGGGACGTCGGACTTCGGTGTGGGATGAGCTGATCGAATCGGCTGCTGGGCGCCAGCCGACGCGACGGCAGCGAGCGCGCCAAACGCGAATAGCGTTGAGAGTATGAATGGTTTCATTACTGACTTCCTCGTTGGATGCGGCGGAAATACCGCTGAATGAACGATATTCGGGGGACCTGTCGCCTCTCTTACAGCCCGTAGCCACGAGTCACGGAAATCGTTAGCGCCTCTCCGCGGCAGCACCGGCGGGAGGCGATGATCCACCTTCACGAACGAAGGCCGTTAGTAAGTCGTATGTTTGTAGCCATATCGCCTCCAAACTCTCACACCAAAGGGAATGACTACCAGGCTGATCGTCACACTTGCCGCCGCGGCACTCGTTACCGGCTGTACGCACTACACGGCAGCTCCGGCCGCCGGCCCTGTACCTTCGTCGGCCCGCACCGGAGCGGCAGCCCCTGCGACAGCGGCCGAGGCCTCGCCGCGCGATTCCAACTCGCGCAGCGGTCCTGCCGCCGATCCGCGTCCCAAGCCGTATCGCCGCGTGATCACATCGGAGGCCAAGACTGTTCGCGGCCTGTTCAATGTGCATCGCGTTGGAAGCAAGCTGTACTTCGAGATTCCGTCACGGGAACTGGACCGTGACATGCTGCTCGTTGGTAGATACGCGCGCGCATCTGCATCCGATCCGAGTTCGCCGACAGGCGGTTTTGGCGAATACGGCGGCGATCAATTTGGGGAACGTACGCTTCGTTGGGATCGCGAGGACAATCGGATTATTCTTCGCTCTCCATCATTCGCGATAACGGCCGACAGTTCGCTCGCGGTTTACCGCGCTGTGGAGGCGTCGAATTACGCGCCGATTGTTGCGGTGTTCAATGTCGAAGCATACGGCCCCGACAGCGCTGCAGTAATCGATGTGACGAAGCTGTACACAACATCGGTTCCCGAGTTCGAAGCAATACATGGAACCATCGATGAAAAGCGCTCGTTCGTCGAGAGAGCGACTGCATTTCCCGACAACATAGAGATAGAGGCGACGCAGACGGGCACGCCGGCGCCAACGCCAGCACGCGGCGGCGCACCCGCACCGGCCGCCAGGGGAACTCAGATCGCACAGAGCGTTCTGGCCCACTGGAGCCTCGTGCGACTACCCGAGCAGCCAATGATGCCGAGGCGCTTCGACGAGCGCGTCGGATTCTTCTCCGTCCGCACGGTGGATTTTGGTGCCGAGCAGCGTGCAGCGACGCGTCAGTTCATCGCCCGCTACCGGCTGGAGAAGAAGGACCCGAATGCGGCGCTCTCCGAGCCCGTCAAGCCGATCATCTACTATGTCGATCCTGCTACGCCGGATCAGTGGAAGCCGTGGGTACGAAAGGCAATCACCGATTGGCAGCCGGCGTTCGAAGCCGCCGGTTTCAAGAACGCCATCATCGCAATGGATCCGCCGGCGAATGACCCAAACTGGTCAGCCGAGGATATTCGGCACACGATGATTCGCTGGCTCCCGTCAACCGTGGAAAATGCCGTCGGACCGCACGTGAGCGATCCCCGCACGGGCGAGATTCTAAACGGATCAGTTCGCATCTTCCAGAACGTTCTCAACCTTCAGCGCGACTGGTATTTCACACAGGCCGCTCAGGTAGATCCCCGCGCTCGTACTTTCCCGATGCCCGATTCTCTCATGGGTCGGTTGCTCGAGTTCGTCATCGCACACGAGATCGGCCACACCATTGGCCTGCGTCATGATCAGCTCGGTAGCTCAACCTATCCAGCCGACAGTGTGCGGAGTGCGACCTGGGTCCACAAGATGGGGCATTCGCCCTCGATCATGGATTACTCGCGCTTCAACTACGTCGCGCAGCCCGAAGACAACATTCCACTCGAAGACATCATCCCACGCATCGGACCGTACGACAAGTACGCAATAATGTGGGGTTACAAGCCGATTCCTTCAGCGCACAGCACGGATGCCGAGCGTCCGACGCTGGACCAGTGGGCAAAGATGCAGGACACCATTCCGTGGTATCGCTTCTCGGAGAGCAACGAAGCCGGTGGCTTCGGCACGACCACCGAAGCGGTTGGTGACGCTGATCCAGTTAAGTCAACCGGGCTCGGATTCAAGAACATCCAGCGCGTCGTCCGCTATCTCGACGGTACCGGCACGCGCGCGGGAGAGGATAACAGCGATCTTGAGGACATCTACAATCGCACCGTCGGCCAGTGGACGACCGAAGCCAACCATGTCGTCACCGTCGTCGGAGGCTCAACAGTGCAGTACAAGTCTGGAAGCCAGCCCGGTCCCGTCTACACGCCGCTCTCCAGGGCGCGCCAGGCGGACGCAGTTCGCTTCCTGAATGACAATGTCTTCAAGACGCCAACGTACCTGATTCGTCCGGAGATCTCCGCCAGAATCGAAGCCGGCGGCATGATCACTCGTATCGACAACGCCCAGAGCCGCATCCTGACAGGCTTGCTTGATGACGGACGCATGAACCGGATGCTGGAAAACGAAGCCGTTGCTCCGAACAGGGCTGACTCGTACACGCTCACGAGCATGCTGGACGACATGCGAAAGGGAATATGGAGCGAGCTCTCGGATTCGAAGATCTCAATCGATCCGTATCGCCGCGCACTCCAGAACAATTACCTCACGCAGCTCGATCGCAAGCTGAACCCACCACCGGCAGCACCAGCCGCCCCAGGCCGCGCCCGCCAGGCGCCGCTCTCGGAAGACGCCAAGTCCCAACTTCGCGGCGAGCTGATCACGCTTCGGGGTGAGATACAGCGCGCAAGCAGCCGTGCTTCAGATCGCGAAACGCAGCTACACCTCGCCGGCGCCGAACATCGCATCGGAGAGATATTGGAACCGAAGAAGTAATCGCACATCAAGCAAACGCGCCCCGAGAGTCAGGACGACTCTCGGGGCGCATTTGCGTTCGGGGAGAGCTCCGCGAGTTACGTCGTCATCCCCGCAACTCATCCCGTCATCCCCGCAACTCATTCCGTCATCCCCGCAACTCACTCCGTCATCCCCGCGAAAGCGGGGACCCATCTGCTGCCGAGCAACTCCGATGATGTGGCGTGGCTTCAAGACCGATAACATGGGTCCCCGCTTTCGCGGGGATGACGGTGGGCGCGCGGGGATGACGGTGGGCGCGCGGGGATGACGGAATCGTCGCGAGCATGACACCATGCCGCCCTAGCCTCGATCACGCACCTACTACGTTTGGTTTCCGCCTCGCTCGCCGCTGTGCTTTCTGACGGTGCGCTCTCGCTGGTGGTTGGCGCAGCGCCCACCGAACCCTGAATCCGGTCGCCACGACGACGACGAGAATGCACAACTCCACATACAACTTCTCAGCGTCCAGCGGATCCAGCGGCGCATCCTTGAGCGTGGGATCCGTCAATACTGCGTGGATGGCAAACAGAACGAACATTGCGTACGTCGCGTAATGCATCGGCTTCCACCACTTCCGCCCAATATCGAAGCGAAAGTACGAAGTGATTACGGTGAACACGAGCAAGTACAGCGCACCCGCGCCAAGCATGTTGATCCACGGCTGCTTGGGTGCGTTGATCGGGAAGAGGATGTCAACAATCCGGAAGTGTACCCGCGTCGACAACAGGATAACCGCCGGATGCAACAGGGCCGCGACGAGTGCAGCGTACGCGGTCCAGTTGTGCAGCTTCAGCGTGTTGATTCTACGATGAGGCCATCTGCGCACCGGATTGTACTTGGTCGACATCAGCAGACCAAGCAGGATGTTCAGTGTGAGAAGGGTTATGGCGACGATTGCGATGTCGCCAGAAATGTCTATCGGATCCACTTAATGGATGCAGGTAGCTTTCATCAAGCCGGGTAAACTCGCTCGCCGCGACACCAGGACTCGCTGCATCGGGCGTCGCCATACCAGTACGGTATCTCGCGGACGTCTTCGCAATCCCATAGTGCCAGGTCTGCACTGAAGCCCGCTGTAATCTGTCCCACGCTGTCTGCAATACCGAGCGCGGCCGCGCCGTTGACGGTCGTCGCTATAAGAACTTCCGCCGCACTCATGTGCAACTGGCTCACGCCAATAGTCATGATCAGCGGAAGGTTGGGAGTGGGCGATGTGCCAGGATTGAAGTCGGTCGCGAGCGCAACGGCTACGCCCGCGGATATCAGTGCTCGGGCGGGAGCTTGCTTTTGCCGGCCAAGGAAGAACATCGTGCCCGGTAGCAGCGTCGCCACTGTCCCCGATCTTGCGAGCGCCTCGATTCCAGCAGGCGAAATCGCTGCCAGATGGTCGGCAGACGTCGCGTTGAGTGACGCCGCGAGTTCGGCACCGTCACATGGCTCCAATTCGTCTGCGTGAAGCTTGAGCCCGAGGCCGCCAGCCCGCGCTGCCTCGAGAATTTCGCGCGTTTCGTCAATCGTGAAAACACCGGGCTCGCAGAAGACATCGGCAAACGTCGCGAGCCTCTCATCCACGACTCTCGGAAGCTGCTCCCCGATCAGTTGCTCGATGTACTCGCGCCGCCCATTCACCCGAGCGCGAAACTCTCGCGGAATCTCGTGGCCGCCAAGCCATGTCGAGACCACACGCATGTTGCACTCGTCGCGCAACCGCGCCGCAACACGCAAGGACTTGATCTCGTCATCCGGTGTCAGGCCGTAGCCTGACTTGATCTCTATCGTAGTGGTACCGTACCGGGCGATGCGCCGGACGCGCTCGCGTGCAAGCGTCAGGAGGTCGTTCTCGCTCCGCTGGCGAAGGTCCCGAACGGACGAGTGTATTCCTCCGCCCTTCTCCGCTATTTCCATGTAGCCAGCGCCTGCTGCGCGCAGTTCCTGTTCATCGTACCGCGCACGTCCAAACACCGCGTGTGTATGCGAGTCAACCAGGCCCGGCGTCATCACTCGGCCACCGCAGTCCACCTGCTCCGCGTCCGGAAAGCCGCCCTCGAGTTCCTCGAACGGTCCAACTGCGACAATCAACGGACCCTCGACAGCAACGGCCAGATTCATGCGAACATCCGCGTCCGCCATCTCAGCACCGCGCCGTCCGCGGGCGGGTCCGGCGCACGTTGCAATCTGCGACGCGTTGTGAAATATGATTCGGCGCGTCATGAATTCACCGAGGAATCGGAATCGTTATGCCATGCCGTTTGGCCGCATCGCGCGCGATGTCATAGCCAGCATCTGCGTGACGCAGTATCCCGGTCGCGGGATCATTGGTCAGCACGCGCTCAATACGCTCGCGCATCTCCGAAGTTCCGTCCGCAACCACAACCTGTCCGGCGTGAAGCGAGTTCCCGATCCCGACCCCACCACCGTGGTGGAACGAAACCCAGCTCGCCCCGCTCGCCGTGTTCACCAACGCGTTCAGAATCGGCCAGTCCGCAACAGCGTCGCTACCATCCAGCATCGATTCAGTCTCGCGGAACGGCGACGCCACACTTCCGGTGTCGAGATGGTCGCGCCCAATCGCAATCGGCGCGCTCAGTTCCCCGGACGCGACAAGATCATTGATTGCTACGCCGAACTTCGCGCGCGCACCCTGCCCCAGCCAGCAGATGCGTGCCGGCAGCCCCTGAAAGTGAATCCGCTCGCCGGCAAGTTTGATCCACCGCGCCAACTGCTCGTCTTCGGGGAAAAGATCCAGCACCAGGCGATCGGTTCGCGCTATGTCTGCCGGATCGCCCGACAGTGCAGCCCACCGAAACGGTCCCTTGCCCTCACAGAAGAGCGGTCTGATATACGCCGGCACGAAGCCAGGAAAATCGAAGGCATGTTCGAGTCCGGCATCGAATGCAACTGTCCGAAGATTGTTGCCATAGTCGAAGGTCACCGCTCCCATCTTCTGCAGTTCGAGCATCGCCTCCACGTGGCGCACGGCACTTGTCGTGGCGAGACGCAGATACTCGTCCGGATCCGACTTCCGAAGCGCGTCGGCTTCGGCGAGCGGAATGCCCGCGGGCACATATCCATTCAGCATGTCGTGCGCGCTGGTCTGGTCGGTCAGGACGTCGGGAACAACGCCACGCCTTACAAGTTCCGGAATTACGTCAGCCGCATTCCCAACCAGCCCAACCGACAACGGTTCTCGGCGCGCCTTGGCCTGATCCAGCCACCCGAGTGCTTCATCGAGACTGCTGGTCTTCCTGTCGCAATAGCCGGTCTCGATTCGCTTGTCGATTCGCGACTCGGCGACTTCAACACCAAGTATTGCAGCACCGAGCATCGTAGCGGCAAGCGGCTGAGCGCCACCCATTCCGCCGAGACCGGCGGTGACCACGAGGCGTCCGGCGAGTGTTCCACCAAAATGCTTCGTCGCAACGGCGCCGAGTGTTTCGTAGGTCCCCTGTACGATCCCCTGCGAGCCGATGTAGATCCATGAGCCGGCGGTCATCTGACCGTACATCATGAGACCGGCGCGCTCCAGTTTGCGAAAATACTCCCACGTGGCCCATCGGCCCACGAGGTTGCTGTTCGCAATCAGGACGCGCGGCGCACCCTTGTGCGTCCGCAAGACACCGACCGGTTTACCGCTCTGAATCAGTAGCGTCTCGTCATTCTCGAGATCACGCAGCTCGCGGACAATGGCGTCAAACGCCTCCCAGCTCCGCGCCGCCCTTCCGGTGCCGCCGTAAACGACAAGGTCGTCCGGCCGCTCTGCGACATCGGGGTCGAGATTGTTCATCAGCATCCGCAAGGCCGCTTCCTGCTGCCAGCTCTTGCACGTTATCTCGCTGCCGTGCGGCGCGCGTACCGTTCGTGCTCCCTTCATACCGACGCCTCCACACTCCAGTTAATGCACTCGTCGAACCGACCGGCACGAATTTCTTCCGCGATCGCCGTTATGTCACCGCTCATCACTCGGTCGCGATCCAGATGAGCTACTTCACCGCGCACAATCGCATGCGCCCGACCCACCGCGACCGCGGGCTTGAGCGGTGCGCGGAAATCGATCCCCTGCGCGCCGCACATCAGTTCAATTGCGAGCACGTTACGCACGTTCGAGACTATTCGTCGAGCCTTCCACGCCGCTCCCATCGCCATCGGAACAACGTCTTCCTTGCTGCCGTCAGTCGGTATGGAATCGACGCTCGACGGATGCGCCAGCACCTTGCACTCGCTCGTAATTGACGCGGCCGTTACCTGCGCCAT
>JBDTAB010000228.1:0-8224 GCA_039924865.1 Gemmatimonadaceae bacterium
GGAAACTTTCTGATCTGGATGGGATTTGCGGTGATCTCGGGCGTGTTCTGGTTCCTTCCCGTCGCGATAATTCTGTTCGGCATCGAATACACGCTGATTGTCCGGTTCGAAGAAGGCGTGCTGGAGAGCACGTTCGACGGCGAGTATCTCGAATACAAGTCGCGTACACCACGCTGGCTCCCGCGACCGCCAGCCTCGCAGGTGGAGGGCGATCTGGACTGGCCGCAGGCGTGGCGTAGCGAGGTGAGCACCTTCATGCAATACGCTGTGCTCATCCTCGCATTCACCATCAAGAGCCGCTACGGCATTGGTGGAAAGGCGCTGCCCTGATTCGAGTGCACCAGCTCAATGCAGTACCGATAGGAATGGCTGAAGTGATCCATCGTTCGGAGCTGGCTTCAGGCGAAGCAGCTTGGCGAGCAGGTCGTACACGTCGACATTCGGAAACGACTGCATCGTTACACCGTGTTTGAATGCAGGTCCGTGCGCCACGAATATCGCGTTCATCGACGCATTCGCGTTGTCGTAACCGTGCGCGCCTCCGCCTGGACCGCGCCTCCCGCCATGAATCGCGATCGTCCATCCATCATCCGCAACGGCTACGACCGGCGTGATCCGACGACCTTCATTGTAGTGCAGGCGCTCCGGAACGTCGGCCTTTAGCCATGCCGACACGTGGGGCAATTTTTTGATCTTCGCCAGAAGGGCGGCTGCGTCGCCGTCGCGCGGTGTGATCATCAGGTCGGGTGACAATGACGTGATCCGGATCGAAGCAGTGTCCACGACGTCATCCAGATACACGACCCGGTCCGGTGATAACTGCGACATGCCGTGATCTGAGACCACGATCAGGTTCACCTTGTCATAGACACCTCTCCGACGCATACCGGTTACGAGTCTACCAAGCGCGCTGTCAGTGCGTGCCGCGGCGGCTGCCGTTTTCGGTGAATCGGGTCCGAATTCATGTCCCGTATGATCTGGCTCATCGAAATACAACGTGATGAGCGACAGACGCTGCGCGCCAGCGAGATCGAGCCACGACAGAACGGTGTCCACTCGCGCCGCAAACGTCACCGTGGCGTCGAACGGCTTCCACTTCGTCGGTCGCACACCGTCGATCTCGACCTCTGATCCCACCCAGAACATGGACGCCGCGTGCTCACCCTGTTTCTCTGCCGTAACCCAGATCGGCTGACCTCCCCACCAACGGCTTTCCTTCGATGCGGCATTGCTCATCGTAAACAGAGCACGAAATTCGGGATCGTAGATGGTATTTCCCACGATCCCGTGGTGCTCGGGATACAGTCCGGTGACGATTGTATAGTGATTGGGAAAAGTGAGCGTGGGAAACGACGGAATCATCGCCTGCGCCGTTACGCCTTCTCGGCCGAGCGCGTGTAGCGTGGGCACGGAGTCAGCGTCGAGATAGCTGCGCCGGAACCCGTCCATCGAAACCAAAATCACCTGAGGAGTCGAGACCGGCGATGCGGTGCTGGCGACCGGCACAGAGGACGTCGCGCACGCGGAGACGACCACCGTCAGGGTGATCGCGACGGATGCGGCGATGGCGCGATACGTCTTTTTCATCTGACGTCCATTTGGGAGATGCGCGGCGAGCCCTGGAACAGCAAAGGCGCCCGAAGGCGCCCCGCAAACATGAAGAAACGACGATTCCAGCGCAATTCTAGCGCTGGGGTTTTCCCGGCGGATTGGGACCCTTGAACACGTCCGCGTTGAGCGCGATATAGCTCCGCAGGTTCTGCGGGACGTCTTCTTCGGGAAAAATGGCCGTCACCGGGCATTCCGGCTCGCACGCGCCGCAATCGATGCATTCATCCGGATGGATGAATAGCTGATTCTCGCCCTCGTAGATGCAATCCACGGGGCAGACATCAACGCAGGCACGGTCCTTCACGCCTATGCAGGCTTCAGTAATTACGTATGGCATTTGTCACGGTTGGTTCGGCCGCTGTATGGCTGTCTGGCTCTCGTACGAAAGATAGGCGGCGGAGGGCAGATTTCAACATGGCCAGATTGGCGATTGGCGGGCTCGTCGCGGCCCACTGCCAGTATTGCTGTACCGCCGCCTAGCGCCACGGCGGCACATTGCCCTTCCATTCCAGCTCCGGGTTGTCGCGAAACAGCGTCGCCTTCCGCCCGATCACCTGAACAACCTCCGATCCAGTGGCAGCCGCGAGTGAGCTGGCCACTTCCCCGATCGGTGCTTCGAGATTGCGGCTGATATCAACTTTGACCAGCTCGTGAGTGCGGAGCACGTCGTCCATCGTCTTCACGATGGAATCCGTGACACCGGCGTGGCCCACGTGGACGAGCGGGCTGAGCTTCGCCGCTTCGGTGCGCAGATTCGCACGTTCCTTACCTGTCATCGGCATCGCGCACCTTCCCGCTGAGTGTGAAGTAGGTTCGAACATCGATCGCCGGACTGTTCCAGTAATCGCGCCGGCCGAAATCGCGCCTCATAGCCTGAAAATGCAGATGCGGCACAGGAGCGTTTCCGGTCATTCCAACATAACCGAGCAGGTCGCCCTGCACGACATGTTCGTTGGCGGAGAGTCCATCGGCGTATTTCTCGAGATGCGCGTAGTAGAAGACGAACCGGCCGGTGTCATCGGTCATGTAGATCGTGATGCCGCCAAGTGCGTTCCTGCTGAGCCGCATTATGGTGCCGGATTCCGCGGCGACGACGCGCGTTCCCATTGGCGCCAGAATGTCGCTTGCCCGATGCGTTCGCCCATCCGAGCGCCGGTCGTTGAAGCTGTCGGAAACGCCGCCGGGGGCAACACCTTCGACAGGGACCATCAACGGGTTCGCGTCAAAATATTCCACGTCCGCCGCGTCCATCGGCACGCGCGACGTGCCACCTGGACTCTCTGCTGACTCAGCGCTGGGCGTTCGATCGGGTGTCAGCGGTTGCAGCGGACGGATGCTCGCCGAGCATCCCGCAGTGACCACGGCAATCACGAATAACGCGCTTCTCCGCAGCCTCACTGACAACAGCTCCTTCACAACTTGGCCTCGCTTCCAACACCCGTGAGTGAAACACTCTCGCTCCAGAGTTTCTCCTGTATCGAAACATCCTGACTCAACGCGGTTGTTTTTACCGCCTCACATTTATCAAAGTAGCGACCGCTGACTTTCGCAACGTCGGGCGACGCGGCAAGAAATACTATTGTTCTGGCACCCTTCTCGGGTGAGATCATGAACCACTTGCCGATGGTGTTCAGGATTGGCGCCTGACGCCATATCCCGGTTGCAACGACGCCGGGATGCAGCGTATTCACCGTGACATCGCTTCCAGCCAGTCTCCTGGCGAGAGCGTACGTAAACATCACATCTTCGAGCTTGCTGTTGGAATACATCGACAAAGCCGAGTACCGCCGCTCCCCCTGCAAGTTGTCGAAATCAATCTTGCCACGACCATGCGCGGCAGATGCGACGTTGATGATCCGTGCGCTCCCACGTGCGCGAAGCCCGGGGAGCAGGAGGTCCGCCAGCATGAAATACGCGAGATAATTAACTGCAAACGTACGTTCGATGCCATCAGCCGTGATCTCGCGATGCTTGAGCGCGGCGCCTGCATTGTTGATGAGAACGTCGATTGCTGGATGCGCGGCGAGAACTTCCTGCGCCGCTCGACGCACGTCAGCCTGCAACGAGAGATCTGCGATGATGAGTTCGGTGCTGCCGGTGGACCGCGACGCAACCACAGCGCGGTCTATCTCCACCTTCGCCTGCGCGCCTCGTTCACGATTGCGACACACCATCACCACGTGTGCACCGAGTTCGGCGAGCCTCCGCGCAGCCTCCTTGCCGATGCCGGAGTTGGCGCCGGTGATGACACAAACCTTGCCGCTCATCGACGTCGTCACGGGTTCACATGGCACGCGTGTCTCGCAGTGTGGATTGTCGAAGTAGAGATCGTCGGGTCACCGTCATCGAATCTATGACGTGACAACGGCCCTGGCGACAAACGTCGTCAGGGCCGTTGTTATGCAGCGTTGTGTTCGAGTGCAGCTAAATGACGCCCCCGGACGCAGTCCCGGATTGGACCGACATCGGAGAATCGAGTCTCACGACTAAACGTCCGCCACTTGGCAGACACGCATCGTACTTGTCCGTCTGGTGTGCCAGAACAGCACCCGCGGCGGCACCGCCAGCGGCACCGATGACGGTTCCCTTCGTCTTGGACCTTCCACCCAGTATGCGGCCCAGTATGGCTCCGACAACAGCGCCTCCAACGACCTTGGTTGCGTCATTGTTGTCAGGCGCCTTGACCTTCTCGACCGCTGCGCTGACGATCTCGCCATTCACGGGATAGGTCTTGCCGCCGTACGCAATCGACCTGACTACAAATCCGATGTTCATGTTCTCCCCGGCCTGGTTGCTGCGACCAAGGGAGGTAATCTCAACCACGGCAGTCGCGCCGGCTGGCACAACTACTCCGTTGGAAGCGGTGACGGCATCCGCAAGCGTAGCAGTAATGCGATCTCCAACGCTATTCGTGTTCGTGCAAACTCGCTGTCCGGCGCTGAGCGCGAGATTGGTTCCGGCGGAAACGACCCCTACGGCGCCTTCATTGTGTCGGGCACCGGACGGTGCCGCGACGACGGTGTTACCGGAGGCCGTGGTAACAGGCGCGGTCGTGGTGGTCGGAGCCGGCCTCACTGGAGCTGGAGCTGGAGCGGGCGCTGGTGCGCGCCTGCGCGGCGGGGTCGCCTCGGCGACGCGCCGGCGCTCCACAATAGCCGGCTTTGCCGGCGCGGGCGGAGGTGTCGTCGGCACGTCCTTGAGCTGTGGCTGGGCCGCGGTGTCGTTGTTCGCGAGCTGCAGATCGCGGGTGAGAGAAGAATCCTGGGCGAGCGCGTCCTGACCGGTACTATCGGACTTGTTGCACGCGGCAAGCGCGAGCAGCGCAATGGTGCAGATCGCCGCGGGGCGGAATGATTGCATTGAATCCTGGTTTGACTAGAAGTGACCGCGGAATATGGGTCCGCGGCGGTTGATCAAGATACCGCCGCCACGGTTACCACGCCCGCGCGGGTCGCAGTTGTCTCCATCAACGACGCCACCACGAAGTATCGCTCCGCCGATCGCGCCGATAATGCCGCCAAGGGTCCCACCGCCCTCGTTACCGCTGCCGACAGATCCGCCCTGGCCGTTCCCCTGAGCTGGAACGTCCACCGGGCGCGGACGCGGCGAAGGCGCCGGAACATCGGCCACCGTAGTCGAGGCGTCCGAGGGCGTTGTTACTGGAGCCGGAGCGGTTGCTACCTCAGTCTCTTCCGGAGTGGGTGTCTCTGCGGAAACATTGGAGACCGCCGGTTTCACCCGGTCAATTCGAGGCGCTCGACGCGCCACGGCGTGTGTCGAGCGTTCCGACGACTGCAGGTGCACGCGCGCCTTGGGCGAGAGTTCCTGCGCGGACACAACGGTTTGTTCCCCGGCGTGCGGAGCAAGTGCGAGGGCGTCTGACGTCTTCGCTGCAGCAAGGTCCTTCGCCAGATCCGCGTTCATTCCGGCGTCATTTCCCCTACAGGCGGCCACCCCAAGGAGTACCGCTGTGGAAGCAATCAGCGACCTGTAACGCATTTGTCCTCCTGCGGACGAGCATCGACCACACTTGTACCCAGCTACTAAACCCGGAGACTCTCCCAGGGTTCCACGGCCGAACGCCAGCGGTAGTTGGGAACGCCGTCCAAGCGACCGGTAGGTATCGACCCCTCCGCGAACACCTGAACACGGTAATGTTATCGGACCCGCCTGTTTAATACCTGTCATACCACCGCCAAGCGCGACGCGAGGCCACACCGTGAAGCAGACATATTCGGAGGCAGTGTGAACCGCCATTCTCCACTTTCCGGAACCGAACTGCGGCGCCTCTTGGTGACCGCGCTTGCGACGGCAGCACTAATGATGGGCTGCTCCGGCCCAACGCCAGGCGTCAACGCGCTCCAGCGCGTGGCTGCAGAGCGTGCCATTCGCGCCGAGGTCGTTGCGGCCTACGACCTTAGCCGACCCGACGTCCCGGGCAACCTCATGGCGCTTTACGCGCCAACCGGGCCCATCATCTCCGCCAGCGGCGGCAGGATCACGACCTCGCGTGACACCCTCCGCGTTGGAATCGACGCCTTCTGGACCAATGTCGGGGCGAACATGCGCGACGCCCAAGTGGAATGGACGGCGATGCACATAGACCTGCTGGCACCGGATGTAGCCATGATGGCGGCGACCTATCGGATTCCACACAAGACGCCAACCGGCCTCCCCCACGTGATCGGCGGGGCCTGGACCGCAGTCTTCGTGCAGCGCGGCGGACACTGGTACATCATCGAAGAGCATCTTTCGGACGATCCCTTCCCCGCCGGCAGCGCCGGTTAGTTGCCGGGCGCGGTACTCGCGTGGGTGGCCTGAACAGCTGAAGCCCGCAAGTGATCGACCCTGGTGTGCCCTTTGCATCGACAGAATCGTCAAACTTGACCATGACGGACGCGACCATGCCGGGCACCCCCTACCTCATACACGCCTTTGAACACAAGGCGTATCCGATCCCGACGGATCGGCCGCTGTCCATCGGCAGAGAGACGGTTTGCGATATCACGGTCAACGAGGTTGCCGTGTCTCGGCATCACGCCGAGGTCCGCCAGGAAGGTGAAAGCTTCGTCCTGTATCCCGTTGGCTCGACCACGACGGTGATGAATGGCCTTCCGGTCCTCGCTCCACAGCCGCTCCAGGAACGCTCGACGTTCATGGTGGGCAGCATGAAGTTCGTCTTCACAAAGGAACGGCTCCCGGTCGCGATGAAAATCGCCACTCCCGAGCTCCGCCCGACCACGGTCGACGACCGCCGCCCAACGCTCACCTTCCCGGGCCAGCCCAACGCCCCCGAGATTCGCGAGCCCTCCTCCGGCATCAGCAAGCTGGTACCGTTGATCGTGCTGCTGATCGTAGCCGCCATCGGTAGCGTTGCCTACTGGGCCTACACCGTCCGATAAAGCACGGGGACCACGAGCTTGATGTCTCATGATCCCCGTCGGTCGTGACTCTCTAAAACGCGGACAATCTGCAGGAACTACGTCCTCCTACATTCTGGACTACGGTACCGGATTCCCTTCATCGTCAACCACTTCGACCGGAGCAACCTTCGCCGCTCTGATCCCGGGCTCGATCACCTTTCGATCCCCGACAATGACGATCACCATCTTTGATGGATCCATGTGCTCTACCGCAGCAGCCTGCTCCTGAGCTAGCGTCACAGAACGGTAATGCTGAACCACCGTGTTGTAGTAATCGAGCGGTAGTCCGTCACTTATCAATCCAGCTATCGCATTCGCGCGCGACGCGATGGTTTCGAACGCAAGCGGAAGCCCCTTGGTTGCACTCGCACGGGCAAAAGCCAGCTCTGCAGCTGTAATGGGTCGCGACCCACGAATGTCGCCAAATTCCTTCGCTATCTGCACCAGTGAGCTATCAGTCGTTGGTGTCGAAACGGCAGTAGCGAGGATGAACGTGCTCGGCTGCGGTACACGACGATAGCTGAAAATGGAGTTCGCCCCGTACGTGTAATGCTTGTTTTCCCGCAGGTTGAGATTCACTCGGCTGGTGAATGCACCACCGAAAGTGGTGTTCGCCAGATCGGTCGCGAAGTAGTCCGGAGCGTTGCGCGGCGGCCCAAGTGATCCAACATAGAACACACTCTGCGGTGACGAGGGCCGGTCGACGATATAGACGACTGCCTTCGATACTCCCTTTGGCGGCGCGACGGTCTTCTCGGCCCTGGTTCCAGCCTTCCACGAACCGAACTCTCGGGAAAGTTTCGCGACAGCCTGGTCCAGCGTGATGTCTCCACCGACAACGAAGGTCACGTTCGGCGGTCTGTAATACTTCTCATAATACGAGACAAGATCCGCGCGGGTCAGCGATTGGACCTCGGGCGCTGTCGCTGTGCGCGCGTATGCATTGCCCTTTCCATACAGAATATTCGAGAATGCATGGGACGCCAGATAGTACGGGCTCTCCTTGGCACGAGTAAGCGCGGCAACCTGGTTGGCCTTCACACGCGTGAGTGCCTCCTCCGGGAACGAAGGGTGCATAAGCTGATCAGCCATCAACGCGATGGATCGATCGACGTTGGCAGTAATCGTGTAAAAACCGGTCGGACTCACGCGATTTCCGAGATCGGCGAACGCGTTCGCGAGTTGATCCG
>JBDTAB010000229.1:0-12721 GCA_039924865.1 Gemmatimonadaceae bacterium
AGCGCACGTCGCTCGAAGCAGCCGACGAATTGGGGCTCGCGATGATCGCGGTTGCGCCGCTGATGCAGGGCCGGTTGGCGCACGATCTTCCACAAGCTGCGCGCGACGCCTTTCCAGAAGCGACGACTGATGCCGCGTGCGCGCTGGCGTTCGTGCGAATGTTGCCGAGGGTGGCGAGCGTGGTTGTCGGGATGCGTGACGTGCGTCACGTTGAGGAGAACGTCGCCCTCTTCACGTAGCGGGGCGGATCTCGATGCGAGTCGCAATCGTTGGCGGAGGGATCAACGGAGTAATGAGCGCGTGGGCGGTCCGGAAATCCGGTCACGAAGTCACGCTGTTCGAGCGTGGCATGCTGATGGGCGCGACGAGTGGCGCCTCCAGCAAATTGCTGCACGGTGGCCTGAGATACCTCGCACAGGGTGACATACGGCAGGTTTACGAGGGATTGCATGAGCGGCGCTGGTGGATGCAGCGCGTACCGGCGCTCACTCGGCGTGTCGAACTGTTCCTGCCGCTGTACGACAATGCGCCATACGGACGTCTTGCGCTCGCCGGTGGGCTCACGGCATACGATCTACTGTCTGGCCGCGCGAGACTCGGGCGTCATCGATGGTGGAGCGAGCGGAATCTCCCTGCACGCGCGAGCGGCCTGAAGCGCGACGGGCTGCGCGGAGCGTTCTCCTACTACGATGCACAGATGGACGACGTAGCGCTCGGCCGCTGGGCTGCGGACCGCGCACGCGACGACGGCGTCGTGATTCACGAAAACACTGTCGTCACCCGCATCGCGCTAGATGGCGAGCTGCGTACCGCGCAAGACGAATTGCGATTCGACGTGATCGTGAATGTCGCCGGTCCGTGGGCCAACGCACTGCTGGACGCAAGCGAAATTCCGTCGCGAACGCGACTCGATCTCGTACGCGGATCACATCTCGTCGTGAACAGAATTACCGAAGCCGGATTCGCGCTGAACCTGCCATCGGACGGCCGGCTCGTGTTCGCGTTGCCGCACCACGGCCGCACGTTGGTCGGAACGACCGAGGTGCGTCAGACGCTGGACGATCCCATTACGTGCAGCAGCGCCGAGCGTGAGTACCTGGTGGACGCGTACAACACGTTTTTTGTGAACGAGATTAGCGATGCAGACATCGAGACGACGTTCGCCGGCGTGCGACCACTGGTAGATGGCGGAAGATCCGCGCATGCGCAGCGACGTGGCGAGACGATCGAGGTCGAAGGGCGCGTCGTGAGCGTGTTTGGCGGGAAGTGGACGACATCGCGTTTGTTGGGAGAGAGAGTGGCCGACGCGGTTCGAGCCATGGACAAAGGGTAATGGCGCAAGCGTGGAACGTCGTCGTTTTGATCGTGTATCAGGCGTATCCAGGTGTGCCTTGATTACTGCACGCTATTGTTCGCTTGACTTCGCCCAGCCGTCTGGGTACCCTATAAAAGGGAGTCGCGTCCCGATAATCCACCGCCAAACGTTTGGGTCTTTGTCAAATGTTATGAGCGTACAGATGTCGGAACACGCGGCCTTTTTTCTTAACGGAGACCACCTGATGTCAACCTCAATGCAGCGCGCGGAAATCGATCCGACTTGCGGCACTGGCCGATCCATGGCCTGCCGACCAGTTGGCGTTCGCACGCCCAAACGGGTGGATCTCAGATGGATGATGCACCAGAGTACTCGGTGCAACCGAGTGTCGGCCATGCGATACATCGGGCACACAAATGGTAGCGCTATAGGGTAGCCAGGTAATCAGCCACATCGGCTGAACCAGCTTACGGTCAGCGGCGAGGTTGTTCTCGCCAACTCGACATCCCGACGGCGCTCCTGGCCGGCGGGATTTTTTCGTCTCCACCTTGCACGTCCGCAGTACGCGGAGTGCCCTGATGGTACCCACTCATGAAATCACTACGACCACAACTCACAACGCCGTGCTGCACCCCTCCCGAACCCTTCGACATCGAGGAAATCGAGCGAGATCGCGAAGACAGGCGGCTCGTAGGAGCAGTGACAGGAGCCGAGAAAGGGCGCACCGAGAGCGGGAAAGGTGAAACGGATGAAACAGCTCATTGAGAATGAAATCGAACTCTACGCTGCACTCAGGACCTGTGCTGAACTTGGCACGGCCGTACCGGCAGCGCTTGACGTTCTTGAGCGTGATCCGCTCGCATCGGCTGGATACTTTCGCGGCGATCTGCTGCGTGCGCTGATCGATTTACCGCCGGATTTCTGGCGTAGGAATCGAGAGCTTTTCAGGAGATATCAGGGTGCTGTGAGAGCGGGTGCAATAGCGCGAAGATCATTGCCGAGTGGGGAAAGGATGGAGTTCTGGTCGTAGGTCATTCTCGCGGAAGCGGGAATCCAGGTTAGCGGTTTTGATGCATGAATGCATCATCGAAGCTGCTCGGCAGCAAATGGATTCCCGCTTCCGCGGGAATGACGGAATGACGTGCGGGAATGACAGAATGGCTGGGAGCAGGTGAGGGCGATGGTAGAAAGTGGGATGACAAAACTCTGGAAAGCTGAAACGACACCACAACGGAGGAAGGGATCATGAGGTCGACAGGAGCAATTTCGAGTGCGCAGTTGCGCGAGATCGAAGCCGACATCCATTCGGAGCTAGCGCGCATCGAGCGCTCGTTCGAGCACATGACTGCGGCGGTCGATGGCGCTTTTCCGCGCACGGCGCCGGCCTTTGGAGCTGATGGAGAACTCACCGCGACACTGACGGATCGCGCGCAGGCGCGATTCATGGAACTGACGGATGCGCTCCAGCGGATTGAGAATGGCCGGTACGGCGTGTGCGGGAATTGTGGCGCCGGCATTCCATACGGTCGCCTGCTCGTCGTGCCGGAAGCGACAAACTGTCTGGAGTGTCGCTAATGGGCTCGGACAGGAAGCGCCTCGTCATGTGGCGGCGTTTAATGTTGATGCATGGCACGGCGGACCGATCACATAGCTCAACGAGAGATGCCGACGCATCGAGACCCGAACGGAAAGTTCAGGAATCCGTGGCCGCAGGGGAAACCGCGGGATCTTCGAGAAGTTCTTAGTTGGGCGTGGAAACGGCGTGCCAAACGACGCGCCGAATCCATGCCGGCTGCGGTTGCGCGCGCCATTCCAACCTTCCCCTCCCCACGCGCCGCAACGGATGAAATCGTCATCACGTGGATCGGTCACTCCAGCTTCCTGCTCCAGATTGGGTCATCGAACATTCTGCTCGACCCGATCTGGAGCAGTCGCGCGTCTCCGGTTCCGTTCGCGGGCCCCAAGCGGGTAGCGGATCCGGCGGTGCGCTTCAAGTCGCTGCCACCTATCGATTTCGTGCTCATTTCGCACGACCACTACGATCATCTGGACGCTGCCACTGTTCGCATGATCGTCACGGCGCATCCGCGCGCGGAGTGGATCGTCCCGCTGGGCGTTGCATCCTGGCTCCGTCCTCGCGGCGCGAAGGTTGCCGCCGAGCTCGACTGGTGGCAGAGCGTGCACACTCGGCAACTCGATATAACATGCACACCGGCACAGCACTTTTCCGGGCGTCGGCCGGATAACCGCGACTCCACCCTGTGGTGCGGGTGGGTGGTGCGCGCTAATACCGGAGAGCGCGCGGTCTTCTTTGCGGGCGACACAGGCCGGCATCCCGAGTTTGCAAGCATTACTCGACAGCTTGGTCCGTTCGACGCCGCGCTACTACCGATCGGTGCGTACGATCCGCGCTGGTTCATGAAGCCGGTTCACATGTCTCCGGATGAAGCGGTTTCGGCTTACTGCGACATAGCAACGGCGAACGGCGGCCATGCGTGCCGGTTCATCGGAACGCATTGGGGGACGTTCAGGCTCACTGATGAACCGATGGACGAGCCACCCGTGCTCACCCGCGCCGCCTGGAGCAGGATTGGACTGGACCCGGCGCTACTGTGGATTCCGATGCACGGTGAGACGCTGAAGTTCTGACTGCGTCGGTCGCGCGCCTCACTCCGTCATTCCCGCGAAAGCGGGAACCCATTTGCTGCCGACCCGCTCCGATGATGGAGCCGTCCCTCACAGACCGATAACATGGGTCCCCGCTTTCGCGGGGATGACGGGGGGGTGCGTAGTTCCTCACCTCACGTTACCGGATCACGCTCACGGGCGTAACGATCAGGTGCAGGTTGTGGTTGATCCGCACACCTGTAATCCCGTTCAGGGGAGCCTGTTTCCCGGAGATCGTCGTGACGGGAGCTCCGTTCACGCTCACGTTCGCGGCGCCGTCCTTCACATCGATCTTGATGCCGTAGAGCCCCTTGCCAGATGCATCCTGCTTGGGAATTACGGGGCTTGCGGTCCAATCCGTAATGGTGTGTGTATCGGCTCCATCGCGGACCTTGACCATGTACTTGCCGTCGCCGCGGACTATGAAGTACGTGTACTTGATGGTGGGAGCGTCAAGGTGGGAGCCGCCGATGAATACTCCGAACGCTTCGGCATGTGCAGGCGCGTCCAGCTGTTCGAAGGTGGCGGAAACGGTGTACTTGTTCGCGGCAGTGTCGGCCGCCGAGTAGAGAATGTGCGCCGGACCGGTCTTTACTTCCCACCTGCCTGGTTCCCGTTCCGAGTACGAAACATCGGAAGTTTTCGCGTTTGAATGGTCGAAAACAGCGGCGTATCCAGCCGGCAGCCCGTTGCCTGCAGTAGCACGATCCGTATCGGCACCCGTCTGCGGCGCGGTCGTCGCGATCTTTCCCGCAACCGGCGTTGCCGTCGATGCGGACTCTCCACTCTTGCCGCAACCGATGAAGCTGATTGTTGCGATCAGCACGGCGAGCGTGTTGGCTGTGATCCTCGACGTTGCTCCGGCGGGACGTCGAATTGCTCGCGTGGTGTCGTGCTGTACGTCGATTTGATTTGGCATCTGTCAGATTGAAGGAAGAAGTAACATGGATCGAACGGAAAGATATCGCGTAAATCGCTCCGAAAACTCTTGCGCATTGTACATTTGTGCGCGATTCTTGCTTGGATTCACGTGAGTCCAAATAACATCGTTCCGGAGTAGAACGTGGCAATCAAGAAATCGTCCAGGAAGAGCGCAAGAGGTGCCGGTTCTAAGACCGGCGCTAAGCGCGGATCCAAGTCCAAAACTTCAAAGACCACTCGCAAGACGGCCGCTCGCAAGACGGCTCGGAAGACGGGCGCGAGAAAGGCAGCGCACAAGACAGCTCGCAAGTCCACGCGCAAGGCGACACGCAAGTCATCGGCTCGTAAATCCACACGCAAGACGACACGCAAGGCGTCGCCTCGGAAGTCCTCAGCTCGCAAGACAAGCGGCCGGAAGCCGGGCGCGCGTAAGGCGGTCACCAAGCGTGGTACCAAGCGTGGCGCCAAGCGTACGTCAGCCAAATCGGCAAGCAAGGTTTCGGCGCGCAAGAAGTCGGCTCGCCGGAAACCGACCACCAGGACCAAGGTGACGAAGGCCGCACGCGAAGCAGGCGCTCGTGTCAAGCGCGTCGCGACCGGGCTCGCCGAGCAGGTAACTCAAGTGGCTGAAGATGCAGCTACCGCAGTGACCGATTTCGTTCAGGAGAAGTTCTAGCGTTCATACCGCTTGAACTGTGCGGACGCCGCTGAAGCGGCAGTCGCATGCAGGATAGCTCGGCTGCCTCGTTGCCGCTCAGCTATTCTGGGCGCCCTGGCTGGGACAAGGTTCCGGGACCAGTCCCAGCCAGGTGCGTATCTCCTCGAACACATGCAGTCGTCCGTAATCCACCGTGATGATGTGCCCTCCTTCGCGCGTCAGAACCAGCCGCTTGGATTCCATGCGAAGCTCTGCAAACGCCCGTCTAGCTGATTCGCTTGAGACCCTGTTGTCCTGAGCGGACTGGATCAGAAGCGTAGGCGCCCTGATTTCACCGAGCACCGGCTTCGCCTCGTTGACGAGCAGAGACAGCTCGTGAATACTACGACCGGTCACCGCGCCATATGCGAGATTGGCTTTTCTCTCCACGGGATCGAGCACGGATTTCGTGTTGCTGGCGCGGATCGGGCCCGCACGATCGCTCCAGAGGGCGGCGGTGCTCGAGAGCACGCGGAGATACCTCGGCATCGTTAAATACGGAGCAATCAACACCAGCGACGGTACATCGCGCACCTGAGCCGCCAGCAGCGCGGCGAGCGCCCCGCCCATCGAAAGCCCGGCGATAGAGACCCATCGATAGTGCGCACGCAGCGCGATGAATTCCGCTCGTGCATAATCGAGCCACTGAACGTGGGTCGATGCGTCCATGTCGGCAATGCTGCGCCCGTGCCCCGGAAGAAGCGGAGCACGAACGTCATATCCGTGCTCGTGGAGATGCTGAGCGAGATGGACGAACGTCTGCGGCGTGTCGCCGAAGCCATGCAGGAGAAGTACCGCCCGCGCATTGCCTGCGCGCAAATGTATCGGGCCTGCACCCGGAATTATGTCTGTTATAGAAGTGCGACCTGAGGGAGCCGTTTCCACTGTTACCGCCCGGCAGCCCCGCCGCAGTGCCCGCCTATGCCTGGGCGGTTTCCTTGGCTACTGTCATCGGGGTCTGCTCATCGAAACGCGATGCGCTTAGGCGCGATGCAAGCTGCTGGGTATCAATAACAAAGCACGAGCCGGCCCTGCTCGCCACCCCTCCGTTCACCATTCGGCTCAGAGCCAGCGCGATTGACTCTCTGGTGGCGCCGACCATCTCGCATAGAAGGCGATGGTGTGACTGGTCGAGTTTGAGCATCGCGTCATCCACCATGAAGCCGGTGTCCTCACTGAGGCGGATCAACACCGAGACGAGGCGTTCCTCCACGTTGAGTGAGGCGAGCTCCTGCAGTCGCTTGAGCAGAAGGCTCCGCTCCGCCATCACCTGGCCGACAAGCGAAATGGCGTGCGCAGGCTGCTCCCGCAAAAAGGCCCGAAATTGCTCGCCGCCGAGATGCAGCGTTTCCACGCCGTCCGCCGCCTTGGCGTCGGTTACGTAGCAACCCCGCGGCGCCAATCCTTCGGCGCCAAATGTCTCGCCCGGCATCGCGATCCCACTAACGAAGCCTCGGCCCCCTTTCATGGGGCTCCGCAGCACAACATGACCGTGAAGCACTATGAAAAGGCCGTCGGCGGCGGTACCGCTCCGATAAACTTCGAAGCCGCCGGGCCAATGCGCTTTCGCGCCGAACTGGGTCGCCGCGATCCGTTCGCTGAGCGACAGCCGCGGCGTACGCCGCACCAATGCTACATCGTCCATGCCCTCATGGTTGTCGCAAGCTTCGCGCCGCGGAGTCCAGAATGCTTGCTGCATGTAAAAAACGAGCGGAAAGGTCCGCTATCTCGCGTACCGTCAAAGCCTGGTCGCCCACGTGGATGGCCTCATTCACGCTCGGCAATCCGATGTTGGCATAGCCATTATCGTTGTCTGCGGCGTAGATCACGTTGTGGAACCACTCGCGATTGGTGGTAGGCAGTCCCTCGGGCCTCACGAACGACCGCTCCACCAGTAAGAGCAGTTCATTTGTCCGCTTTCCGGTCTCCGTCGAAATTCCACTGGCCAGCGCCGCGTCGCGCGCCGTGCTGAATCCCTGCGCCGCGGTCTCCATCGTTGTAATCGACGAATTGAGCTCTGCGAGCGAGACGTTGTCCCAGTGTTTCTCAGCGAGGTTGCTGGCAACCTTTGCAGTCAAACCGCGCATCGCGCGAGCGTATTCCACGTAGTCATATGGAATGATTGCAGCATCCGCCAGGCGGGTGAGCGCGACAGCTCCAAGGACTCCCATGGTCGCGTGATACTTGTAGCCCGGGTCACCAAATTTGGTCATCCAGTGATAGGAATCGAACGCCGAGTGATACACACCCATCGGGCCGCCGAATCCCCAATCCGCTATCGGTATTCCCAGGTGATTGTAGAAGCCGGCGAAATCAGAGCCGCCGCCAGGATCGCCCATCCGTGGCTGCGCCGTATCTGACGTCATTCTGCTGCTGTTCCGCCAGACGTCGTACACGCTTCCCTTTCCGGTCGGACTTGCGACGACCTTGGCGACGTCGCGGAAGAACGGGCGAAGTGACGGCGACCCACTCGCGCCGAGCGCGGGTCCGGTGGCGACTTCATCGAAGTTGATATATGCAGCGCCGTCCTTACTGAGGCGCGCGGCATCCTGTTCGACGAACTCGGTTGAGCCCATGAGTCCCCATTCTTCGGCGTCCCACGAGCCGAAGACGATGGTGCGCTTGGGGCGGTAGCCCTGTTTCATTAGATCGCTGATCGTTCGCGCGGCCTCGAGCACGCTCACAGTGCCGCTGATGTTGTCAGCCGTTCCGGGTCCCCACGCGTCGCGGTGTCCACCGATCATGACCAGCTGGTCGGGATATTCGGATCCGCGAATGGTGCCGAGCACGTCCCAGATTTCCTTGTACGGATGAGTCGCAGCGTCGGTCTTGACGACCAGGTGCGCGCGCACCGGGCCCGGGCCCACGTGGTATCGGAATGGAAGACCGCCCTGCCATCCAGCAGGGAGATTATCCCCGTTCCCGCCACGTACATCGCGGAGCAACTCGGCTGCGTTCTTGTACGAGACGGGGATTACCGGGATGCGCGGAATGTCAGTCTGATCGAGCGGGACTCGTTTGGCTCCCGGAACGCTCGCGTAATCCGGTGTCGTTGGATCGCCGTTGCCGTTGTAGACGCTTCCACGCTGCACACCCGTCCACGGCCGCATGGGGCCTTCCGGGTAGATGTCACCCGTCGTGAACCCGTCATCAGCCGGATCGCTGTAGATGATGAGCGCAGATGCGCCGTGTTTTTCCGCCTCCCGAGCCTTGATACCGCGATACGATCTGCCGTAGCGCGCGATCGCGATCTTTCCCTTCACCGAAATTCCCAGCGAGTCGAGCGTCTTGTAGTCCTGTATCAGACCGTAGTTGACGTAGACGACATCACCGGTAACGTCGCCGGCGGCTCCGTAGCCGTTGAACGTGAGAATCTGAGGATACGCGGATGATGTCTTGTCACCAGCGATCGGCCCTTCCGGGAGTGACAGTTGCGTCGCGTTCGGAGAGACGCGATACAGCTGCACACTCGTTGGATGCGGCATGTAGATGCTGTATGTCCGAATCTCCGGCGTGATGCCGTACTTCTTCAATTCTCTGGCGAAGATGTCGCGCGTCCTGGCCTGCGCGGGAGTGCCTGCCATGTGCGGCCGGTCCGAAAGTTCGCGGGACAGCGAGTCGGCGTTGGCTGGAGAAGCGAGGCTCGCGGCCTTTTCTTCGAGGCTTCGCTGATGCTGTGCATCGGCCGCCGTAAAGCCAACAATCGATGCCTGCGTCTGCGCTGCGACAGTCGTGGTAATGGCGGCCGACGTCACGATTGCAGCAATCGCGGCGCGTGTGATCTTCGAAATTGTCATTGAGAATCTTCCAGTTCAGCTATTGCGTGTCGAATGGCCGCGCGAAGCTCTTCTTCGGGATCTTCGGCGCCGGGGAGTGCGGCGGTCAGTTTGGAAAATGTGTTCGTCATCTCCGATTCGATGAATTTCTCGGAGCCGGTTACGCCGAGCAGCATGAGCGATGCCGCAGCGAGATCGCGGAGGAGCTTGAGCGTTTCGGGTGAAAGTGCAGCGAGCGATTGCGGGATGGGAGATGCGATTTCCGGTTCGCGACGGCGTCTTGGAGCTTCGAACATCGCCGACATTGGAGCGAGCGTCACGACGAATGATCCGGCGGTGTGTTCTTCCCACTTGGTGATGATGTTGCGTCGCCGCAGCGATGGAAAAAGCGCAAGGATCGTATTGCGCACCACCGCGACTCCGCCTTCGCTTCCCTTGCCCCTGCCCGTGATGATGAGCAGTTCGCCCGCGCGCTCCACCTGCTTTGCACGCACCCAGTTCTCCGTTCGCGTACGTGCTTCATCCGCGCTCGGCAGCGATTCCCGGAGATTGAGAGTCCTGGCCGGACCAAATCGAATCTCATCGAACGCCTTCTGAATGTGACTGGGGTACTCGCGAGGCATTCCGGTCAAACTATTGTCACGCCGCTCAACAGGCGACAACGGGCGCGGTGAGAATGAGCATGGGCAATAAGATACGGCGCGCCGGGCAGGGTCGCCCGGCGGCGGGGGGGCTTACGCACGTGGCGCCCGACACTTAATTAGACCCATTCGATGGCTCGCTATCCTGTCGCCGGACCGCGTCCGGCAAATGTTCAGGCTTCAACGCTCACTCACCCGCCGCACACAATACTCGTGCTGGGCGGCGGAGCCATGCGCGGCATGGCGCATATCGGCGCGATTCGAGCTCTCGTGGAGGGCAAGATCGAGATCGACGCGATCATCGGCACCAGCATCGGCGCGCTCGTTGGTGCGAGGTGGGCCATGGGGGTGTCGGTCGAAGATCTCGAGATCGACGCTCTCGCTGTCACCGCATCGACGGTACTTCGGCGAAACATCAAGGCGTATATGGTGGCCGGGCTCGCCCAGGTTGCTGTATATGACGGCGAGCACTATCGGGACCTGATCCGCCGGCTCGTAGGGCCAGCGGACTTTGCATCGTTGGTGCGACCGCTAAGAGTGAATGCGCTTTCGCTGCGGAACGGTGACGAACGATGGTTCGGATGGGGCGCCGACGCGTCGCTCTCGCTGGTGGATGCGATCTATGCATCGGGCGCACTTCCGCTGATCTTTCCCCCGCTTACGATGCCAGACGGCGACCTGCTTGTGGACGGCGGACTCAAGACGATGGTGGGACTGCTTGAAGCAATTCGCTGGGGTGCCCGGCGCGTGATCGCAATCGATGTGAGCGAGACCCTGGATCCGGACGACGTGTCGTGGGAAAACCAGGGACTTGTGGGGATTCATGGCCGCGTGGTGCAGATACTCGCCGAGCCGCAGCGCGAGGCGATCCAGGCGGCTCGAACCCGAGTGCCGACGCTCCACATCCGGCCTCTCGTGAATCACTTCCCCTCGTTCACATTCACGGCAACGCAGGAGTTCATCGACGCAGGCTATGAGGCGGTGACGGACGCGCTTAACTCATCCAAGTCGGCTCGCTTCCATGCGGCGGCGCCTGTGGGGCCAGCGATCGTGGGGCATAGGCGGTAGGAACGCGTCGAACGAGTGTCCGGATCCCCACCACCTCAGTCGTCGACCGTAGTGACCGGCACGCCGCGAGCTGAAAAGGCGTGAGACAGGGCTTCGGCCACCTCACCGCTATTGACCAACCTGGCGAGTGGAACGACGCGAACCTTCCCCTCTGCATCAATTACGCGAGCTTCCGCGGCGGTCAGTCGCAACTCGGCGACGTCTTTCCACAGCACTTTGAACCGGCGGAATTTGTTGAGTCGCATCCGGATTCCTTCGTCGCTGATGGCGAGTACTCGGTGTCGCTCAACGCGTCCCATCATCATTGCTAGCGCGGTTGTCACCAGTCCAAGAAGGACCGTGACGGTACCCAACGCGAAGTGTTTGTGGCCAAAAGTGAAATCGGCCTTATGCAGCTTGTCCATTCCCTCCGCGATGGTGGCGAGGCCGCCAAATACTCCAACGATGTTGATTGGGGCGGATACCGCGTCGCGGTTGCGTCGCATGTTGATGATGCTGCGAACTACTGCGATCGCGAGCGCCGCACCCGCAACCACGTTGACGATCAGAAATATGCCCGTCTCGCCAGCCTTCTGTGATGCGAATGCGGCGTTGAGCAATGTGAACGCGGCCATGGCCTGCGTCGCGAGCTCGGCGCGCTCACGTCTGTGCATCCGCGAATCTTCCAGATGAACGATGCGGTTCGTTTCGGTAATGACTGAGGATTCGGTAGCGGACATGGGAACGAACCTTTGGCCAGAGTCAGGTACTATCGGGAACGGAAGCCGATGCGCGCTGCATGTCGAGTTGCGACGCTGCCGATTTCACACTCGTCGGACAGAATCCCGCTCGTGATCTGCGGAGGCGGAGGCCATCCTGCGAGTGTCGTGTCGGAGAGTATCGAGTAACGTGAGGTGATACTGCCCGCTTGTCCCGCGGCTACGCCGTACACTATCCTATCCACGCCGGTACGCCGAATAACGTAGCCGCACAGTACGCACGGCTCCACGGTGGTGTAAAGCGTGCATCCAGCAAGGTCCAGAGACTTCTGACGTTCACATGCAATACGCACCGCCTCGACTTCCGCGTGCGCACTGGGATCGTGCTTCGTGCGCGTGCTTTCACCAGCTTCAGCAATGATGCGACCATCACGTATCAGCAGCGAACCGACAGCGGTCTCGCCTCGCTCCAGCGCCGCCTCGGCAAGCTCGATGCATCGCCGCATGAAACTCTGATCGGTCGCGACGGTCACGGGTTGCGCACCCGGGAACGCGACTTGGGACATACGTCCTTACCCGACATAACTCGTATCGTCATCTTCGGCTACCGGAAAATGTCGTGGCGTAAGTAGTACGATCACAAGCGTTATCAGCGCGACAATGGCGAGCCCCACGTAAACATGATGCGTAGCCGTGTACATGGCCCTTCGAATATACTGATCGGCGGCGCCCGTCAACTTGTGCCCGTCCAACGCGCTTATCACACCATTGATGTCGTGGGGCAGACGCGGCTGCAATGCTGCCGGTGCGCGCCCCAGTTCGCTGGCGATGGAGCTGTTGAAGATCGCGCCGAATATTGCGGCGCCGAGGCTCTCCCCAAGATATCGCCCAAAGATGTTGGCGCCTGTCACGACGCCACGATTGCGCCATGTCACTGC
>JBDTAB010000230.1:0-5646 GCA_039924865.1 Gemmatimonadaceae bacterium
CTCTCGGGCACGTCACCGTTTATTATACGCGTCGCGAGGCCTTCGGCGATTGCGGTCTTGCCGACACCAGGCTCGCCGATGAGTACCGGATTGTTCTTTGTGCGACGTGACAGCACCTGCACGATGCGCCGAATTTCTTCGTCACGCCCAATTACCGGATCAAGTTTTCCCTTCCGAGCTGCTTCGGTGAGGTCGCGTGTGTATTTCTGAAGAGCCTGGTACTGATTCTCCGGCGTCTGATCCGTTACGCGGTGGCTGCCTCGCACCGCCGCGAGTGCATCCCGCAACGCGGCATAGTTTGCGCCGGCGGTCTGCAGCAGCGCGCGACTCTCCGATCCCTTTACATCCGAAAGTGCGAGCAACATGTGCTCGGTGGACACGTATTCGTCGCCAAGCTCCTTTGCTATCGCTTCCGCGCGATCCAGCACCTGATTGAGTTCGCGTGACAGCGACGGCTGCGCATCGGTCTGCTTGGGATACCGCGCGGCCTCGCCGAGTGCGCTCTGACGTAGCGCCTGGACGCTTACGCCGACCTTCTGGAGAACTGGGACGACGATGCTCTCGTCCTGGTCCAGAAGTGCGAGCAGGAGATGGAGATCGTATACGAGAGGGTTGCCGGCCTGCCGGGCGCGCGTGATTGCGTCGTTGAGCGCCTCGCCCGATTTTACCGTGAGTTTGTCCTGATTGATCATGGCCGTATCATGTGCAATCGTAGTGCCTCACGAATCTGCCAGAACGGCATATTCGGCGACTCGACCCAGAGCTCGATCCGCGATCGCTGCCCGAACTAGGGGAGCCGAGAGTCCTGGCGGCCGAAGCAGACGTCGATCATCCACGGCGTCAGGTCCGCAGTTACTGCACGGATGGTATCCGGACCGACTATCGTGCGGGCGTCGAGTGCGGCCGCCTGCACCGCCATCTTCAGGGAAACGAGCATGGTTTGAGGAGCTACGCCGCTGGCGTGCATCGCCATACAGACATCGCGAACTGCCGTGTGAACTTCGTCCCGCGTCGCATCGTGCTCGAAGTGGTGGCGGAGCGTTTCGGCAAGCATTGTAAATTCACGGCTTTCCCGGAGCATCCTATACGGTTGCACCAATTCGGCCTTTGCGCCAGAGGGAGATTGTCGACTGCCACCGGTAGCCCGTGAGTAGCCCGTGAGTAGCCCGTGAGTAGCCCGTGAGTAGCCAGGGTCCGGCCAGGGTTCCGGGCCTGGGCAGTGGCGGTTGCCACCGGTCCCGGTATCTTCACAGCATGGAAACCGCCCGCGACGCAGCCTCGCGCCCGCAGTGGCGCGCCCTCTGCGATGAAGACGAAATTGGCCGAGCCCACTATCTGGACGCTGCGATGGCACTCGCCCGAATTCATGCGGGGGTTCCGCTTGAGTGGACGGGTGATATCGCCACACTCGGCAGCATCGCGCGTCCCGCGAGCGGGCGGGTCTACAGGGTCGAGCCATCGGGGCCGCGCGACGCTACACAGCGCAACGGCGGAGATTGATGCGGCGACCTCGATCAATGGTGGAATCATTTATCGGCATGTTTTCTCCATATGCCGACCTGTCGCGTGGGCTTCAGGAAACGCTGCGGCTCGACCGGCTCCCGGCCTGCCGGAGCGACCACGGACGGCTGGAAATCCTTCTACGCGGAGCCGGGTTGACAGACCGACCGCTGGAAGAACGAATCGCTGTGGCGCAGCAGATCACCGACGCCGCGCGCCCGCTACTGCGGCTGCACCGCAAACGAGAGCATCGACGCTATGCCGAACGCGCGATAGCGGTAGTTTTCGAAGACGAGCAGCTCGCGAGCGCGGGAATCGCAACGATGAGATTCACCTTCCTGGCATCGCACGACACTGACCCCCGACAATGATATGAAAAAGCGATAGGGGCCCATCCGAGTCTTCCGGATTGCCCCTATCTGCCACGTATCATCTTTTTTGTAACCGCGCGCCCGTCAGTCTCCAATCGATAGAGATAGATCCCCGGCGCGACGTCCTGCCCCGTTCTGGAATTCTTCGCGTCCCAGTATCCAATGTACTGGCCACACGACAACTCCACGTTCTCCAACGGCGCCCCTCCAGCGACGCTCCCCGACCCACCTTGCAGTACAGGCACCGCGACAAGCTGCGACAAGATGTTGTACACACGCAAGGAGACCCGGTACACACGACTCGGATCCGTGCAGGCCGGAAAATCTCCGACCGAAAATGGAATCCTCGTCTCCGAGATAAAAGGGTTGGGACTGTTCTGTCCCAACACTGCCCCGGAACCCAGATCTCGTCCAGCGCCCGGCAAAGTCGACTGGGCTGACGCGGATCTGGATGCGAGCGCGCTGAATGCGAGCACCCCGATGAGTGCCGCCCAACGCAACTTCATTTCACAACTCCAGGCTGACTAGAAAAGAATCCTTGAACTAACTCCTGAACAAGTGTTCGATAAAGACTACATCACCATCGGCGAACATACGGGCCAACTAACAGATGCGCCAGAGCCAATGTTCGTTCGATTAAATCACCGTCCCGCCCGGCGCGCAGAAGCGGCAAGTACGAGACACCCGTAGGTCCGTCAATGTTCCGACCGACAGCCCACGACTCTGTTAAGCATAATGGATCTTGTCCCACCTGCGCACCGTCCCCGTCGTAGCCAGGACGCATGCCTCGGCTTAAACGTTTCTCGGTACGCGGGCACACACATGTGATGCAGTAGTCGCGCCAAGAGATCCGTGTCTATCCGGACGCCGAGGGGCCGACTCTGCCGGCTGGCGTCGAGGACTGTGTGGGCGGCGTTACATGCTCGTCACACGGTCCGCGTTGCGGGCAGAAAGTCGCTAACCCACCGCAGGAATCGCCGGCGTCACGGGCGAGGAAATCTGTCGTTTCAACCCAAAACCAGTCTCCCAAACCGCGAATGCGCGAAGCGGCCGGTCGTCGGGTGCGACGTGCTCTCGGATGAATTCGCGCAGCAGGCGCTGGTGCGCGCGGGCGTCGTCCGGAGACAGCTCCACGGACAGCTGGTCTGCCTGCCACTGGCGCAGTACGTCGCGAGCAGCAGCCGGGAGGCGGCGACTGGTGGGTGCACGGCGGCTGCAATTCTCACACAGAGCGCCGCCTGCGGGATGCGAAAACGCCACCGCCGCAGCCGGGTCGATCTGCGCATGACAGGCGGCGCATACATCAAGCGACGGAGTGAAACCTGCAGTCGCAACCATTCGCCACGCACCGGCCAAGGCCCGCTCGACAACGTTGTCGCCCGTCGCGCGCTCGATCGCGGTGAGCGAGTCGGATAGTCCATCGAACAGTGCAGGCCCTGCGTCGTCGCCCGCAATGCGCAACGTCAGTTCCGCCAACGCCGACGCTGCGGTAAAGCGCGACATCTCCGCTGCGATCCCAGTGCGGGAAACTGTGACGTCGAAAGCGCCGAGTGTGTGCAGATCGCGTGTCGGCTTGGTGTAGACCTGGACCTCGCCTTCGGCGAACAGATCGACTCCCGTCCCTACTCTGCCGCGAGTTCGCCGAGCGCCTTTCGCGATCACCGATAGCACTCCGGCATCGCGAGTGATGAGCCGCAACACGCGTGACGTTTCCAGGTAATCAAAGGCATGAAGTACTATCGCCTGCGTGACGACAAGCGGCATGCTGTCAATTTAATCGCAGGCGTTCGTGCGAATGCGGTGAGGTCGCTGGGCGCAGGATTATCCCGTCATTCCCGCACTATCCCGTCATTCCCGCACTATCCCGTCATTCCCGCGAAAGCGGGAACCCATTTGCTGCCGACCCACTCCGATGACCGACAGTACGGCAAAGTGGGATGGTCCGTCATTCCCGCGAAAGCGGGAACCCATTTGCTGCCGACCCACTCCGAATGTCCAGCCGTAGCTTAAGACCGATAACATGGGTCCCCGCTTTCGCGGGGATGACGACGTCAGTCCGGCGGTGACGATGCGATGCGATGCGGATTGTTTCGCGCCGTCGTACGCCATCACGGAACAGCTGTCAGTCTCGCACCTATAAGCACCATTCGACCGACTGCCGGAAAATTGAAGACATCTTCGTATTTCCGGTCGAACGCGTTGTCTACGCGCGCGGTCAGCGATACCGAGCTGCCGCGCGAACGGAACACGCGCAAGCTGCCCGAAAGGCCGACCTTCACGTAGGATGGAAGTGTGACAGTCGGCGATGGGTATTGCGAGAAATCCATGTCGGGCCGCTTGCCTACGTAATCGGCCAATCCGCCGATGCTCCAATCTGCAGATCTAGAATAATCAAGCCTGACAGAACCGCTATGACTCGGCCGCCGCAGCAGTGCGTCGCCGGGTTGCAACCCAAAATAGGTTGGTGGGACGGAATACACCTGCGCGATCGTCTGCGTGTAGCTCGCCGAACCGGAAAGACCCATCGGTAGCGCGGCGTCCAGCTCACCCTGAAAGCCCTTGGATCGCGCCTGCGTGAGGTTGGTGTAATACGACGGAGTGATTTGAGTGTAATCAGGAGGTCCGCTGGACTCGCCCGCGACATACTGAATCAGGTCGCTGAACCGCTGATCGAACGCGCCAACGCTCGCTCTAAGCCTTCCGTCGAAAAGTGACTGCACGAGCCCTACATCGAGCGAGTGCGCTTGCTCGGGCTGGAGCGCACTGTTCCCGGCGTTATACGCCGACCCTTGCGTCGCATAGAAAGCGGGGGCATTGAATCCGGTTCCGTACGAAGCACGAAGGCGCGATCCGGCCCAGAGCATTATTGATGCGCCAGCGTGGTACGTATTGACGTCGTGAAAATCAGAATGAGCATCGTGGCGCGCGCTGACGTCATACGATAGCACGGGAATCGGCGACCCCTGGAGCGCCACATAAACCCCGCGCGTAACCCGGTGATCGTCGGAACCCGGCGTAACAACGGGTGTGACGGCGTCCGGGGTCAAGGCGTATTTCCGGGTCAGCAGCCTTGAGCGTTCTTCCTCTGCCTGATATTGCGCGCCCACAGTCATGGTGCCCATCACGCCAATGGCACTCTCGATCCTCCCTTCGACATATCTACGATTGCCGGCCGTAGGCGCAGACGTCTTTGTGAACGGAGTTGCGAGGATTCCAGATGCCTGAGTATCCTCGGACAAACCGTGTACCTCGTTATCGCCGCCAAGTACGCGGAGACGCAGACCCGTTGCGATGGTACGTGTCGCGTCTATCCCGGCGACTAGCCTGTGCTCGCGACTGTATGAATTGGAATCATTGACGACGCCCGCGTAGTCGGTTGGAAAGTGATACACAGATCCAGTGTATCGCGTCGTTATCGCGATCTGGCTTTTCTCATCGGGACGCAGCCGAAGCGAACCGCTGAGATCACCGTTGGTGTACCTGTTATTGAAAGCCGCAAGCCCGCTCATTTGGTGCCAGCCTCCGCCGATCGAATAGTCAGCACGTGCCGAACCGCCGCGAAGCGACGCAGTACCGTCGCGCGAGTCGTTCGTGCCCGCGCGCACGTCCGCATTGATGGTTGCGGGGCCAGACCCGTGCTTTGTGAAGATCTGCACTACACCGCTCATGGCATCAGCGCCATAGAGTGCGCTCGAAGGCCCATAAACTATCTCGATCCGGTCAACGTTATCAAGAGACAAGTTCTCGAAGAACTGCGTACCGCCGACTGAATTGA
>JBDTAB010000231.1:0-18530 GCA_039924865.1 Gemmatimonadaceae bacterium
AATCTCACCCACCGCGGGGCGACCGGCCTCGCGAGCTACCTGCGCGGAGAATTCTCGCTAACGTGACGACCGTCATCACCGTTCCACCATCGCTGGATGACGTAACGTTCGAGCAGATACTGGAGCCTCTATCACGGCTCCAGCCCGACGACAGAATACTGATCGACGCGCGCCACACGAGGTGGGCTTCGCCATACGGACTTACAGCATTGCTGGCGCTCGCGCAGACGCGCGCGGAGCGTCCGGGGTTCGCTGTTCCCGAATTGGAGGAGACCGCGTCGTACTGGGCCCGCGCAGGATTCTTCAAGTATGCGTCGGACCTTTACGAGGTGATCGGAGCAGTTCCCCGCGGCCGGCAGAACGACCCGGGCGTGCTCCTCGAAGTCACGCCCGTGAATGCGAGTGAGGATGTGCACACGGTGGTGGACAAGGTCCAGCAGCGAGCGCAGCAGATACTGGTCACCGAACTGAAGCTGGACAAGACCGCGACGATGCGGTTCACCATGGCACTGTCCGAAACCTGCCAGAACATTGTCGAACACGCACAGCATGGTGGCTGGGTGGCGGTCAACAGCTACCGGTGGCAGAAGAGGCTGGGCGGCCGCCGAGTGCTGGTGATCGCCGTGTGCGACGCCGGAGTGGGCTTCCGCCGGTCGCTCGAGTCGGCGCCCGGCCGGCCACGGTCGGACAGGTGGGATGACGGCATGGCACTGGAAGAGGCCGTGATGCGCGGTGTGAGCCGATTCCGCGACACGGGCCGAGGCCAGGGATTGGCTGGCGTGCGCCGCTTCATCGGCAAGTGGGACGGGAAATTCTCGGTACGCAGCGGGACTGCCCGCCTTGCGATCGTTCCCAGCTGGGACGAGGATTTTCCACTGCAGGAGGATCTCCCTGAATTTCCGGGGTCGCAGATTCAAGTCACCATTCCAGAGCGCGTCGACTGATGCTCGAGAACCACATTGACGTGAGCAGCGTGCTCCGGAGCGCCGTCTCGGAGAACTATTCCAACCTGGTAACGCGTCCGACCGGCGTGGCTGTCCGCATCTGTATCGAAGCGCAGATCCTGCAGGCAAGCGACTGTCTCGTCACTGTGATAGACTTCTCGCGTGTGGGGATGATGGACTTTTCATGCGCTGACGAAATCGTGGCAAAGCTCGTGATGCATCACGAGCGAGGAACTCCAACGTTCGTCTTCAGCGGCCTCAGCGAGTCACACATCGAGGCAATCGATGTGGTTCTGGAACGCCATGGCATGTCACTCGTCTCTCATGAGACAGCTTCCAACGCATATATCGCCGTCGCGCACTAATGAAGTTCTTCGGTAAATCTTCTCCGCCATCCCTCGATGGCTTCCAGCCGGAGCTTCGCGTCATCGAGTACATCGCGACGCGGAAGGATGAGACGGCGCGCGGTCCGCAGGTTAGACTGTCCGGAGTTGCCGCGCGGTTTCGGCTTCTGTCGGAAGGCGAACTCGCCTGGGTGCGCGGAGCCAGGCGACAACAGCTTGCAGAAGTGGTCATCGACGATACGATTCCCCAGCATGCCTGCATCCTGCGCGATGTTCCGGGTGTGCTCGCCGCGGAGTCAGTAACCGTCGTAAAGCCGGATCTGGATACTCCAAACAGAGCCAACGTATGAGAAAGTCCACCATTCCAATCCATGGCGGCGCGCCGCACGCGCTGCCGGGCGCGCCGGTTGTCACGCCCATCACTCAGTCAGTCAGCTTTGTCCAGGCGCTCGGCACCGGCGAAGGACTGAAATACGCCCGATACGGCAACACGCCGAATATCGAGCTGGTCGAGCGAAGGCTCGCCCTCCTCGATGGCGGCGAAGCGGCTGTCGCACTAGCCAGTGGAATGGGGGCGACCGCCTGCGCCATGCTTGCCCTGCTCCGGCCCGGGGACCATCTGTTATCCAGCTCATGGATTTACGGCGGCACGCACAAGCTGTTCACGGAGGAATTGCGAGGTATGGGGATCGACGTCACTCTCGTCGACCCCCTCGAAACGCGCATGTGGCGCAAGGAACTGCGCCAGACAACGCGCGCGATATTCGTCGAGTCGCCGGTTAATCCAACCTGCCGAGTGCTCGATTTGAGCTCTCTTGCCAACCTTGCGAAGGACGAAGGGATCGCACTCGTCGTGGATTCCACGTTTGCGAGCCCAATCAATTTCCGCCCTCTGGAGCATGGTGCGGACGTTGTAATTCACTCCACCACCAAGTACCTCAACGGCCACCACGACGTACTCGGCGGAGCTGTCATCGGCACTACGTCGTACATCGATGAGGTGCGCCGCAAGGCCATGGTGTGGGGACAGTCTCCTGACGCATTCGCGGTCTGGCTGCTCGAGCGCGGCATGAAAACGCTGGATGTTCGAGTGCGCAGGCAGAACGATAACGCGCTCAAGCTGGCGGAATGGTGCGAATCTCGTCCTGAATTCTCTCGCGTGCTGTATCCCGGTCTGAAATCCCATCCCGATCACCACATTGCTCAGCAGTGCATGGACGGATTCGGTGGGATGATGGCGGTGACCATGGCGGGCGCGGGGGAAGCTGCCGAGCGCTTTCTTGCGCAGCTTCAGATGGTGATACACGCGCCGAGTCTCGGCGGCGTGGACACACTGGTGAGCGAGCCACGCTACACGTCACACTCTTCCATGACAGCGGACGAGCGAGCAGAAGTCGGAATCCCGGACGGTTTTCTGCGGTTCAGTGTTGGAATCGAAGATGTCGGAGATATCATCGCGGATTTCGAGCAGGCGTTGAGGTAGCTGGGTTGAGCCTGGTTCGCTTTCTAAACGTCGCGAAAGAATACCAGCGCGGCGGGGTGGCTCTGACCCACGCTTCCTTTCAGCTCAACAAGGGCGAGTTCGCGTTTCTCACAGGTCCGAGCGGATCGGGCAAGTCCACGATCCTCAAGCTCATCTACATGGAAGAGCGGCCGACGGCCGGCGATGTGTGGGTAAGCGGAGTCAGTGCGCGCGAAGCGTCCAGGAAGGAAGTATCGATGGTTCGGCGGCATCTGGGAATCGTATTCCAGGATTTCCGGCTTCTGGAAGACAGATCGGCCGAAGCCAACATCGCCTTTGCGCTCGAAGTTACCGGAACACCAGCTGACATCATCAGGCCAAAAGTCGCGCGAGTGCTCACGCAGGTGGGCCTCGCATCGAAGGGCACTGCGTTGCCGCGCGAGCTCTCCGGTGGCGAGCAACAGCGTGTCGCGATCGCGCGTGCACTCGTAAACGATCCGTACATTCTGATAGCGGACGAGCCGACGGGTAATCTGGACGAACGAGCGACTCGCGGGATTTTTCAGCTGCTCAGGGATATCAACCTGGCGGGCACCGCCGTCATAATGGCGACGCACAACCTTGAGCTGATCCGCCGAACTGAATACCGAACGATCGAGCTCAACCACGGCCGTCTGGTCTTCGATAGTGCGGAGGCGCCGCCGCCCGAAGCAGCGCAACCAGCAGCACCAAGCCATCACGATGAGAATACGATATGATGGCAATTCGCGAAGCATTCGCAGCATTTCGGCGTGCCCCGCTGCTCAGCATTCTCGGTGTCGTGACCATAGCGTTCTCGCTGTTTGCGTTCGGACTGTTCGGACTGGTTGCGGTGAACATTGCCGATGCACTTCGCTCGCTCGAGAATCGTGTCGAGATCCGCGCATTTATCGCCGAAGGAACTCCAGTCGAAGCATCCAGCGCTGCGATGGGAGACATTCAGGCGTTCCCCGAAGTGCTGTCGGTTACATACGTGTCACAGGACGACGCGCTCGTCCGCGCGCGCAAGGAACTGGGAGAATTCAGTGACGTCTTCGAGCCAGGCGTGCTGCCGGCGTCGCTGGATGTGAAGCTCAAGCCCGGCTATCGGGATCCAACCACCGTTTCGGCGGTCGCCAATCGGATCAAGTCGTACGATTTCGTCGATGACGTTCGCTTTGGCGAGGACTGGGTCGCGAAACTCTACAGACTGCGTACGATCGCGACACTTGTGGGAACCGGTCTGGGTCTCGCGTTCGCTGCTGTCGCGGTGATCATCATTGGCGC
The DNA here is from genome assembly GCA_039924865.1 of Gemmatimonadaceae bacterium. Classification (GTDB taxonomy): domain Bacteria; phylum Gemmatimonadota; class Gemmatimonadetes; order Gemmatimonadales; family Gemmatimonadaceae; genus Fen-1247. The sequence goes on from JBDTAB010000231.1 coordinate 4,056, forward strand.
CACGATCCGGATCATGGTAATGGCAAGAGCCGAGGAGATCGCGATAATGCGGTTGGTCGGCGCGACGAACGGTTTCATACGACTACCGTTCATTCTGGAGGGCTTCATACAGGGTGTCCTGGGCGGCCTCCTGGCGCTTGGACTTACGTGGGCGACGAGTACTGCGATCAGCCATTCATTCATGCGCACCGCGTTCTTCGACCCGACCCTCGCGACACTCGGGGTTGTCAGCGGCGCACTCATCGGCCTCCTGGGCAGTACGTTCGCCGTTGGACGGCAGCTTCGCCGGCTGTGAGGTTCCGTCTGATCGCGCTCGTCGCGATTCTGTTGGCTCCGATGGCAGTTCACGCGCAAAACACCGAAGCCCAGCTCAAAAAGAATCGCGACGAACTGGAGAGAATCCGGCGGGAGCGAACTGATCTCCAGAAGACAATGAACAAGCTTCAGTCGAGTGCTCACTCGCTGAATGACGAGCTCCAGAACATCAATCGCCAGCATGACGTCACTCAGAAGGCGGTTTCGTCTCTCGACAAGCAACTTGGCTACATCCGTGATGAGGTCACTGGAGCCAGCACTAGCCTCATCCACGCCGAGGATGAAGCGGCGGCAAAGCGCGCTGTTCTGAATCATCGCCTCATCGAGATCTACAAGCGCGGTCCATTGTTCACGTTTCAGGCACTGCTATCGGCAGACTCGTTCGGTGAGCTTATCGCCCGCTACAAGTATCTCCACGAGATCGCCGTGCACGACCGGGCGTTGGTCAAGACAATGGACGAGCTGCGAGTCACGATCCGAGGACGCAGGCGGCAGTTGGTCTCGCTTCAGAGTGATGTCGAGCAGAACCGACTCGAGAAAGCGCAGGAGGATTCACGCCTGGCGGGGTTGGAGCGACAGCGTCAGCAGAGTCTTAATCGCGTTCAGGCTGACTCGAAGAAGACGCAGATCCGCCTGGCGAACATCAAGCGGAGTGAGTCCAAGCTAAACAACATCATCGCGAATATAGAAGCCGAGCGGCGACGCAATAGCAGCAAGGCGAGCGCGACTGCGCTCGGAAAGAGCTCGATCAAGACATCGGACTACGGAAAGCTCGCGTGGCCTGTTGACGGTGATATCCTGTACAATTTTGGCCGAGTCGTGCGTCCGGATAATACAACGCTACGCTGGAACGGAATCGGGATCGCTGCGACGAGCGGTACGGCGGTTCGCTCGGTTGCGGCCGGTGACGTTGTGCTCGCGGGGCAGCTCGGCACCTATGGCCAGACCGTAATCGTGGAGCACGGCGGTGGCGATTATTCGGTGTACGGCTCGCTCAGCGAGATCAAGGTCGCGAAGGGTGCGCACGTTTCGAAGGGTCAGGTGATCGGCGAAGTAGGTACGTCGGATCCCGACCTGCCTCCGCACCTGCACTTCGAGATAAGGCATGGCGGCCCTGCGGTGGACCCCACGACGTGGCTTCGCGGTCACTGACAGGGTTGGCGCGTCGAGTTCCTGGCGGCCGCGCGAGCATGTCCTGAAACTACTTGAACCAGAATTCGCGGAGCGCTGAGTGACGGCTGACACGATGCTGCTGGGAGCACACATATCGGCGGCGGGCGGCGTACCAGCCGCACCACCGCGCGCCAAAGCGGTAGGCGCGACCGCGATGCAGATCTTCACGAAGATGGCGAACCAGTGGCGCGAGCGCGAATGTGAACCCGAGGAATGCGCCGCGTTTCGCGCCGGGCTCGCGGACTCCGAGGTGCGCGTTACATGCTCGCACGACAGCTACCTCATCAACCTTGCGTCGCCAAAGGATGATCTCCGCGCGCGATCGCTGGAATCGTTCGTAGCGGAGCTGCACCGAAGTGAGGCGCTCGGACTCAATTTTGTCGTCTCGCATCCAGGCAACTACATGGATGATCGAGATTCCGGCATCGCCCGCAATGCGGATTCGATAAGCGCTGGGCTCGCCGCGGCACCAGGAATAACGATGTTGCTGCTCGAGACCACAGCGGGCAGCGGCACCGCGCTCGGCGCGACGTTCGAAGAGCTGTCCACGATTATCGACCGGATATCACCCGAGCTGCGTTCACGAGTGGGCGTGTGCATGGACACGTGCCATGTTTACGCAGCGGGATACGATATCGTCAAGGACTACACAGGAGTGATGAAGCAGTTCAGTGACGTGGTCGGCATCGAGCGGTTGCGAATGATGCACCTCAACGATTCCAAACACGGACTCGGCACACGCAAGGACCGTCACGCTCTTATCGCCGAAGGTGAACTGGGCGAGGAACCGTTCCGTCGCGTGATGAACGACCCACGACTCGCCGCTGTCGCGAAGGTGATCGAGACCCCCAAGGGAAATGACGCTGAGGCGACCGACCGATCGATGCTCGAACGGCTCAGGGGCTACATCGATTAACTTGCGTGGCAGCGACCATCAAGGAGTGTCACCGTGTACGTCAAGTGCGCATATACTTTCGACCAATTACTCGCCTACTCCGAGACAGAGGAGGCGCGGTGGCACGAGTGGTTCAGCTCGAATCCAGCCTCGCTCGATGTTCCGTTCGCCGACGGTCGCCTGGCGACGATTCGCGGTTTGATCGTCCACATCTTTGCTGTCGAACTCCGCTACACTGAGCGTCTGTGCGGTCATGACGTCACCTCCTATGATGACATTCACGTTCAGTCGACCGACGAGATTTTCGGCCTCGGCGCGAGAGCGAGAACCATGCTCCGTCAATACCTTTCAGGCATGACCGAGGCTGATGCCTCCTCGATTCTCACGTTCGCTACGATGACCGCCGGAACGCTTACTGCATCCAAGCACAAGATTGCATCGAACATATTTATTCATGCAATTCGCCACTGGGCGCAGGTCGCAACGACATTGCGTACGGCTGGTTTCGCGAAACAGTGGGGCCATGACGTGCTCCTGAGCGATCTGGACATGTGATGAAGTTGCGTTCTTTATCGTTCCTTTCGAAAGCGGCTGTTTTTGCTGTACTCAGCGCCTCGGCAAGTCCGGCGGCGGCACAGAAGGTGGCGAATCTGGCCGATACAGTTCCGCCGCCGATCGCGCGCGAGTTCAGAGGTGCCTGGATAGCGGCTGTAGGGAATATCGACTGGCCGTCGCGCCCGGGACTCAGCACGTGGCAACAGCAGCACGAGCTACTTGCCATGCTGAATCGTGCCGTCGCGATGCACATGAACGCGGTGATATTTCAGGTACGCCCAGGGGCGGACGCACTGTATCAATCCGACATCGAGCCGTGGTCGCCGTTCCTGAGCGGCACGATGGGTCGCGCGCCGGAACCATACTACGATCCGCTGGCGTTTGTAGTGCGGGAGGCACATGCGCGTGGATTGGAGGTGCATGCGTGGTTCAACCCATACCGCGCTCTTTACCCGTCGAGCCCGGGGCCTGTCGCGCCGTCACACATTACGCGCACGGATCCCGAAGTGATTCGTCGCTATGGCTCCCAGGTCTGGATGGACCCCGGCGATCCAATGGTGGTGGCACGCACAACCCGAGTGATACTCGATGTGACGAAAAGGTATGACATTGACGCTGTTCATATCGACGATTACTTCTACCCGTATCGAGAGACGGACCGCCGCGGCCGTACGATACAGTTCCCCGACAGCAAGACGTACGCACTCTATCGGCGCGGCGGTGGTACACTTTCACTCGACGACTGGCGCCGAAACAACGTTGACACATTTGTCGAGCACATCGGCGAGCAGATCCACGCGGTTAAGCCGTGGGTTCGCTTCGGCATCAGCCCATTCGGTATCTGGCGCCCCGGATATCCAGCGTCGGTAAGAGGACTGGATTCGTTTGTCGAGATATTTGCTGATGCGCGGAAGTGGCTGCGAAATGGTTGGGTCGATTACCTGGTGCCGCAGCTTTACTGGCCAATCGGGCGACCACAACAGGATTTCTCCTCGCTGCTTGCCTGGTGGGTTTCCCAGAACGAGTACAAGCGGAACATTTATGCTGGCCTCAACGCAAGCCTGGCGGATAACACGAAGGGGAAAGGGCGTGGCGCTTCCGAACTGACGGACCAGATCCGGCTCACACGCGCGCAACAAGGCGCGAGCGGAGATGTTTTCTTCAGCATGACCAACTTCATGCAGGATCCCGATAGCGTCGCTGAGAAAATCACTCGCGACAGCTATTCCGAGCAAGCGCTCCCGCCGGCATCTCCGTGGCTTGATGCGTTCGTTCCCGGCGAGCCCCAGGCAGTCGCACGGCTGGACATGCAATCCGGAGAGATGGTACTGGACCTGGATCCGGCCTCCGGCGAAAAAGCACCATGGCTATGGGCGGTTCAGGCACACTTGGTTACCGGGTGGTCTACGCAAATCTTGCCAGGCACGGAGGATACCCACCTCCTCGCGGCGCGCGGGGAACGCACGCCGCGCGAGGTGTGGGTCTATGCCGTCGGCAGAACGGGGAATCTATCCAGACCAGTTCGGGTCTTCCCGAACGGAGACCCGCTACCGTTGAACTAAAATCGGTGACCAGTGATGAGCCGAGTACCAGGCGCCGAACCGCGCCCCCCGTCACACGTGCAACTCGTCGCTTTCTTTTGATACTACCAGGTACAGCACCGGCATGAGGAAAATGCTCAGCAGCAGACGGGAGAATAACCCGCCGACTATGACCATAGCGAACGGACGCTGTGAATCCGAGCCTACACCCGTGGAAAATGCAGCCGGCAGCAGGCCGAGCGCCGCCACCAGTGCGGTCATCATGATTGGACGCAGCCTAAGCAGTGCCGCGTCGAGTGTCGCGGCGGATATCCCGTGACCGTTGATCCGCAGTTCGTTCGCGTACGAGATGTACACAACCGCGGTTTGAACCGACACACCAAATAGCGCGAGGAATCCTATTCCAGACGACACCGAAAATGGTGTTCCAGATACCCACAGCGCCACCAATCCGCCGAGCGGTGCGGATAACAGCACACCGACAACGGTGATGAATGGGAATTTGAAGTTGCGGTATAGCGCGAAAAGCAGGATGAAGATCACCGCCAGGGTGAGCGGCAGCACGATCTGAAGCTGCCGGCGCGAGGCCGTGTACTCCTGGAATTCCCCGCCCCAAACGATCGAATAGCCAGGTGGTAGTTTCACTTTTCTCGCGACCTGCGCACGAGCATCGTCCACTGCGCCCGCCAAGTCCCGATCCACAACGGAATACTGGATTCCGATATAACGCGAGTTATCCTGCCGATAGATGAACGACGCTCCATTCTCAATCTTGAGGGTTGTGACCTCCTTAAGCGGTATCTGCGCACCACCTGGCGTCGCGATCAGAATATCTCCTATCTGATCCGCCGTTTCGCGAAATTGCGGCTGCAGTCGCACAACGAGATCGAAGAGCTGTTCGCCCTGCACCACCTGTGTGGCAGCGACCCCACCAACGGCGGCCTCGATCAAACCGTTTACATCGGACACGTTCAGCCCGTACCGCGCCATTTTTACTCGATCGGCGGTGACGGTTAGCGATGGCTGACCCAGTTCCTGAACCAGCGTGACCTGTCGTACGCCGCGTACCCCATCAAGAACACGCTTTACCAGGGTGCCTCTCTCCTGGAGGACACTCAGATCTGGGCCGAACAGTTTGGCATCAAGCGAACTCTTCAGGCCCGTCTCGGCTTCGTCTACCGCGTCTTCTGCAGGTTGGGTGTAATTGAAAGTGATTCCTGGAAAGACACGCAGCTCCTTGTCGATTGCCGCGATCAATTCCGGCTTTGTGCGATACTTGCCCTTCCAATCACCATAGGGCTTAAGCCCGACGTAGAACTCGGCGTTGAAGAATCCCGTCGCATCAGTTCCGTCATCGGGTCGGCCGTGCTCCGACGCAACAACCGTCACCTCCGGGAACGATTTTAGAATCGTTCTGATCTGCGGTACGATCTTGGATGATTCCTCAAACGAGATCGTGTACGGCATCGTAGCACGCACCCATAACGCGCCCTCGTCGAGTTTCGGCATGAACTCGCCGCCAATCCGCGAAATTATCAGCAGGGACGCCACGCCGATCGCGATCGATGCCCATACCACCGTCTTGGTGTGGGCAAGGCTCCATTCGAGGCCGCTTCGATACCGGTCGAGCACCCATTCGAAAGTCGCATTGCGACGTTCCTTGACTCCGCCACGCAATACGATCCGACACACTACAGGCAGCAGTGTAATCGTCACCAGGAGAGACCCGATGAGCGCAAAGATCGTTGTGTCTGCCATCGGCTTGAAGAGTCGTCCCGATGGACCGGACAGCACGTAGATTGGCAGAAAACCAGCAATGATCACTGCAATCGCATACACGATAGGGCGATCAACCTCCGCAGCCGCCTCGATTATGACTGCCTTCAGGTCGTAGGTCGTGCCATACCGTTTACCCAACTGACGATGGATGTTCTCCACCATCACCACGGCGCCGTCTACAAGGATTCCGAAGTCGATTGCGCCGATCGATAGCAGATTCGCCGGAATATGCTTGAGGTCCAGACAGATGAACGCGAACATAAGCGCGAGCGGAATGGAGACCGCGACAATCAGACCGGACCGAATGTCATACAGGAAGAAGATCAGGACCACGATCACAAGCACGATACCGCGGAGGAGGTTGTCCTCCACTGTCTTGGTCGTCAACGAGATGAGATCGCTGCGATCGTAGAACGGGACCACCTTCACGTCTTTCGGAAGTACCGTGCTGTTCAGTTCTGCGGTCTTCTGTTGCACACGCTTGAGAACGGTTTGCGCCTGTTCCCCGGTGCGCATCAGTATCACGCCTTCAACCGCATCGTTCTGATCATTGAATCCAAACTGCCCGAGCCGCGGCGCGCTTCCGATTACAACCGAACCAATGTCCTTGACCAGTATCGGAGTTCCGTTCTGAACAGCAACGACCGTGTTGCCAATGTCTTCGAGTGTGTTGAGTCGGCCAAGACCACGAACGTAATAGAACTGGCCACCTTCGGCGTAGAATCCACCTCCGGCATTTCCATTGTTGGCGTCGAGTGCCGCAGCCAGCGCGCCTACTGTAAGGCCTGCACCAGCAAGCTTGGTTGGATCGACCAGGACCTGGTACTGCATGGTCTCGCCGCCCAAGGACGACATGTCCGCGACACCGGGGACCGACTTGTACTGTTTCTGAAGCACCCAGTCCTGAATGATCTTCAGCTCCATGGCGGAGCGATCCGGACTCTGGACAACGTACCTGTAAACGAGTCCCGATGGCGACGACATCGGCGCTACAGACGACGAAACACCGGCAGGCAGCGACAGGTCGGGAATACGCTCGAAAACCTGCTGGCGAGCGAAATACGTATCGGTGCCGTCGTCGAATGTCATGACCACATCCGAGAGCCCGTACAGCGTAGTCGACCGCATCACCTTCAGATTCGGCGTGCCGTTCATCTCGGCTTCCACCGGAACCGTTATCAGGCGCTCGACTTCTTCCGCAGCATGTCCGGGCCACTGTGAAATGATCTCGACCATCGGCGGCGAGACATCTGGATATGCATCAACCGGCAGCCGCGAAAACGACCAGGCTCCTACGATGATCAGTACAACCGCGAGAATTCCAGTGAGAATCGGCTGTGCAAGCGAGGCTGCGACAATCCGATTTACGAACGATTGCGGATCCATCTCCGCGATCGTCTGTCCCGGAGTTTTCTCTGACTCCGGGTTGGGCCGGTCCGGGAATTCGTGGGGGTCAAGTGGGTCTGAGGGCGTCACAGGCTCTCCGCGAATTGCAGGAAGAGTGCGCCATGCGCGACGACGTGCTCACCTGCCTGCAGCCCCGATTTGATTTCGTAACTCTTTCCAAGTTGCGAGCCGAGTACGACGCGACGACGCGCATAATGAGTATTTGGCGCAGCCCCGGAGGCGATGTACACATAAGGAAGGTTTTGGTCATCGCGGAGCACTGCATCTGCCGGTACGACAATGCCGGCGCGCGAGACATCGCCCGTGATCGACACATTGACGTACATGTCTCGTTTCAATAGATCGTTCCGGTTGCGCACTACTACGCGAACCGAGGTCGCCCTGGTCGCCGGGTCGACAAGTGCGCCGATGTAGTCAACCGTCCCTTCAAACGGCGTCGGGCTGACGTCGCCGGTGACCGTAACTCGATCGCCGTTATGCACGGAAGCAAGATCCGATTCGAAGACATTGGCCATCACCCAGACAGTCGAGAGGTCCGCGATCGTGAACGCCGGCGTAGTCCCAGCCGCCAACAGCTGGCCGGGCGTAATGAGCCGTTCGACCAGGGTTCCGGAAATCGGTGCCCGGATAACACCCGTGGCGGCGGCGACGCCGGCTGTACCAACGGCAAGGGCCGCGGACGAATCGATACCCAAAGACTTGATTTGCTCCAGCGCCGACTCTCTGTCTGAGACTGCGCCTTCGGCATCCGTCTGCGACTGTTCCAGGTCTCGTCGCGATAGCGCGTCAGTCTTGAACAGCTGCGCGTTCTGCTGCGCAATGCGTTGAAGATTTGTTGCGGTCGCGACCGCCTTTCGGTATGCACCCACAGCAGCGGCGAAGTCCGGTGATGAAACCGTAGCGAGCGTGGTCCCGCGCGAGACGTGGGTACCAGGCTCCACAAGCAACCGGATTACCGGTCCGGACACTGGCGAGAGAACCTGAGTCGAATGGTCACCATTGAACGCGACGGTGCCGGTCGTCGATATGCTCGGCGTAAACCGTGTGACCGCAACAGTATCGATCGCAACGCGCGACTGCTGAGCCGGCGTAAGCGTCAGTTCTGCAGGCTTATTCGATGCGGAAGCCGCGTCTGCGGCATCGTTACCGCCGCCACAGCCCGCGACAAGTACGATGCTGAAAAGCAGACAGATTTGTTTGGTACTCATGGATTTGTCCCTGGAACGATGGTCGACAGTGGAACACTTACTGCGCGCTCCAGATCTGATCTCGATGTATTGGCTGACGCGAGTGCGTCCGCGTATTGACTCTCTGCTGCGAGCAGCGTGCGCCGGGCATCAATCACTTCGAACGCCGACGTCCCCCCAATCGCGTAGCTGGCCGCCGTCGACCGATACGCTTCGCGGGCGGACGGCAATAATTCGTCTCGGATGTAAATCGCCTGACGCAGAGCGGTGCTCGCAGAGGAGTACGCATCCCGCACGTCCTGCGCAACCTGCGCTTGAAGATCGCGGTAGGTCGCGGCCAGTTCGCGCTCACGATGCTCCGACTGACTGACTTCTCCCTTCGTGTGTTGCCAGAAAAGCAACGGGAGCGGAAACGCGATACCGGTAGAAAAGACCCCCGGACCGCTGTTGCCACTCACGTCTCTCGAAACGCCGAGTGTGAGGTCCGGGAGCCAGAACTCCCGCGCCAGGGTGGTCGCCGAATGCGCTCCCGCACGTTCTGCCATGAGACCGGCCAGTTCCGGCCGCGCATTCAGGGCCGCTGCCTCAAGCACTTCGATCGAAGGAAGTGGAGGTGGTACAGCCAGAGAATCCGTTGCGACTATTGGCGCTCCGAGCGGACGCCCAATGAACCGATTAAGAGCCGATCGAGCATCGGTGATTGTACGCTGATTCGAGATCAGATCATTGGTAGCGCCCGCAACATCGACCTGCGCCTTGATGACATCGAGACGCGGTGCGGTTCCGGCGTCGAATCGGGCTTGAGTTCGCTTGAGAAAATCGTTGGCGAGCGTCTGCGCTTCGGTAAGATCCACTCGGTGCCTGAGCGCGACCAGCAGCGAGTCATACTGTTCTGCCGTAAGTGCAGCTATCTGCTGTCGAAGAGCCGTATAATTGGCCTGTGCGGATTTGACATCAGCACCGGCAACACTGCCCCTCAATCGGAACTTGTTGGGAAAAGGTACCTGCAGCGTCGCCCCGATGTTCTTTTGCCCGGAAGCAGACGAGCGAAATAGTCCCGGTTCCTGATCGAGCGAAGCGGTGACAGCGGGATCGGGTATGGCCGCTGCCTGGACCTTCACCGCGCGCAGTTGCGCGATTTGCTCGCGCGCGACGTCGAGTTGAGGATTCCGATCCAGCGCCAATTGTATGGCGCCCGCGCGGGTCAGAACCAGTGTGTCCGGTTTCTGTTGCGCGCTGGCCGTGCCTGCGCATAGCGCGAGCATGGCTGCCCAGCCTGTGAATCTCATGCGGTCTCTGTGCTTGTGTTGACACCGCGCGCGGCGCTCGGCCGGGCGGAATGCCCGGGGCCACACGAGGGAGCTACACGACCGCTGGCGGCGCTCTCGGCTGGGCGGAGTGGACGACAGCCGCGGGCACCCTAACCGCTGGCGCAGCGGTCAGCCTGAATACCGAATGATCCGGTGCCACGGGCACGACAGCCGGCTGCGAGCCCAGCACATGCAGCGAGAGCACAGTGCAAGCCGCGCAGGTCGCCTCATCGTGGGTGTAGTGCCCGGGGTGGTTTCCCATGCCCTCTACATGGGCGGATAGCCCAAAACCGCGGCTCTCCGTGAGGGGAGCAACCGCGATCCAGCACTGGGCGAGAATGGCGAGCGTTACCGCAAGCCGCCATCCCCACCGACGGGCAGGTCGTGTCCGCGTGAAGGGTCTCAGCATCCGTATCTAATGGTACATCCGCACCCTTTATTACGCACCAGGGCGAGAAACGCTACAGTCCGGGCAAGCCGGCACCCGGTTCACCCGAGAAACGCGAAATATCACAAATTAGGCGCAGGGTGGCGCCACTGGTACTCGGCATGCGATCTTTGGAAGCCTTAGATGAAACGACAAGACGCCCTCGATTATCACAGTTCCGGCCGGCCCGGCAAGATTGCCGTCGTAGCCACGAAGCCGCTGAACAACCAGCGCGACCTTTCCCTGGCGTACACGCCGGGGGTGGCCGAGCCTTGCCTGGAGATAGCAAAGAATCCAGAGGAGGCCTGGCGTTACACGGCGCGTGGAAATCTCGTCGCGGTTGTCACCAACGGGACGGCCGTGCTCGGCCTCGGCAACATCGGTGCACTAGCCGGTAAGCCGGTAATGGAAGGCAAGGCGAACCTCTTCAAGCAGTTCGCGGACATTGACGTCTTCGACCTCGAGGTTGGCTCCGAGGATCCGGAGGACGTGATCCGATTCTGCCAGCTGTTGGAACCAACGGTTGGCGGAATCAATCTGGAGGACATCCGCGCCCCAGACTGCTTTTACATAGAAGAGACTCTACGGAAGACGATGAAGATTCCTGTCTTCCACGACGACCAGCACGGTACCGCAATCATCTCCGGTGCAGCGCTAATCAACGCACTCGAAATCTCCGAACGCGACATTGCTGAAGTTCGCGTCGTATTCTCCGGCGCGGGCGCAGCGGCAATATCGACGGCGGAACATTACGTTCGGCTTGGAGTTCGTCGGGAAAACATCCTCATGTGCGATCGTGAAGGAGTGATCTACAAGGGCCGACCCGGCGAAATAGATCCGTACAAGGCGCGCTTTGAGAACGTCACAGACGCGCGAACGCTTGCCGACGCGCTCGTCAACGCTGACGTTTTTGTGGGACTCTCGGTAGCGGGAGCAGCCAATGGAGCGATGATCGCGCGCATGGCGCCGACGCCCATCATATTCGCGCTGGCCAATCCGATGCCAGAGATCCTCCCGGATGAGATCCGCGCTGTGCGGTCGGATGCGATCATCGCAACGGGGAGAAGCGATTACGCCAACCAGGTAAACAATGTTCTCGGATTCCCGTTCATCTTTCGCGGCGCGCTGGACGTGCATGCGACCGAGGTGAATGAGGTCATGAAGATGGCGGCAACACGCGCGCTCGCGCACCTTGCCAAGGAAGACGTTCCCGAGAGTGTTTCTCGTCTTTACGGGCTCGAATCCGTCAAGTTCGGACGCGATTACCTGATCCCGTTTGCATTCGATCCGCGGGTCTTGCTATGGGTAGCACCCGCGGTCGCCTGGGCAGCGGTGGCGAGCGGCGCGACGTCGGAGTTCATAGACCTGGACGACTATCGCGACAAGCTCGAAAGCCGTCTCGGGCGAGCCCGCGGCATAGTCCGCGGCCTCATCAACCGTGCGCAGCGCGACCCAAAACGCGTTGTATTCACGGAAGGCTACGAGCCGAAGGTCATCCGTGCCGCACAGCAACTCGTGGACGAGGGAATTTGCGAGCCGATTCTGATCGGAAACCCGGCGGAGATCCGTGAAATCGCACGCGCCAACGGTATCAACATCACCGACGTGGTACTTGAGGATCCGGCGACATCAAAGAAGCACGACGAGTACGCCGCGTACCTCTGGAACCGGCGGCAGCGCAAGGGACTGAGCCTGGGCGAGGCGCAGCACCAGCTGTACAACTCGAATTACTTCGGTATGTGCATGGTGGCCTGCGGCGACGCTGACGCTTTGCTGGCCGGCGTCAACATGCACTATCCAGAGACAATTCGGCCCGCGCTCGAAGTCATTGGCGCGCATCCAAAAACCGGCCTGGTGAGCGGCCTGTACATGCTCGTATTCGAGAAGACCGTAGTCTTCTGCGCCGACACGACCGTGAACATCAACCCTACGTCCGAGCAGCTCGCGAGAATCGCGTACGCGGCCTCGCGCTTGGCGCGGATGCTCGGAATTGAGCCGCGCGTGGCGATGCTTTCGTTCTCGAATTTTGGCTCCGTCAAGCACCCCGACGCCCGCAAGGTGAGCGACGCAGTCGCCATTCTGCGCGACCGCTACCCCGACCTGATGGTAGATGGGGAGATGCAGGCCGACACAGCTGTGGACGAAGTAATCCTGAGCAAGACTTACCCGTTCAGCACGTTGAAGGAGCCAGCGAACGTGCTGATATTTCCGGATCTGAGCGCTGGCAACATAGCTTACAAGCTCCTGAACCACCTCGGAGGCGCCACCGCCATCGGCCCAATCCTCGTGGGTATGGACCGCGCCGTGCATGTGCTTGAACAGGGCGCGGACCTCCAGGAGATAGTCAACATGGCTGCGGTGGCCGTGGTCGACGCACAGCAGCGAGAACAGCGGCCCCGCGTGGAGCCGACGCTGTGACCGCTCTGTGACAACTTTCACACTCAATTGAAGAGAAAATAGATGTCCGCTAATTCTTTAAAGGATCAGGGGCTCGCCCCCACGGGGACGGTTCACTTGAACATGGTCCCTCCTGAACTTTTCGGTGCAGCCGCTCGCCGGCAGGAAGGCCAGTTCGCTGACATGGGGCCGTTTGCCGCCGTCACCGCACCACACACCGGCAGGTCGCCCAAGGACAAGTTTCTGGTAAGCGATCCTTCTACCGACAATGACGTGGACTGGGGCGACGTTAACAGGAAGATGGACCCCGCCCACTTCGAAGTCCTTCTAGCGGATGTCAAGACGTACCTGAACGAACAGCCAGAGTTATTTGTGCAGGATCTCTTCTGTGGCGCCGATCCGAACTACCAACTGTCGGTACGCTATGTATCGCCCAACGCGTGGCAGATGGCCTTCGTCCGGAACATGTTCATTCGCCCGGACCGTGCGACTCTCGCCAGCTTCGTTCCCAATTTTACCGTGCTGCATGCACCAGAGATGCAGGCCGATCCGGCAAAGCACGGCACGCGGACTGGAACCTTCGTCGTTCTAAATCTCGCTAAGCGCATGATTCTGATCGGAGGAACGCGCTACGCTGGCGAGCTGAAGAAGGCAATGTTCACAGTCATGAACTACATGCTTCCAAAACAGGGTGTGCTAGGCATGCACTGCTCGGCGAATATCGGAAAGGGCGGCGACACCGCGCTTTTCTTTGGACTCTCCGGCACCGGCAAGACAACGCTCTCCGCCGATCCAGGACGCGATCTTATTGGCGATGACGAACACGGCTGGTCCGCCGATGGCGTGTTCAACTGCGAGGGAGGCTGTTACGCGAAGGTCATCAATCTCTCTGCCGATACCGAACCGGATATCTACAGAACTACGCAGATGTTCGGGACGATTCTGGAAAACGTAGTACTGGACGAAAACAAGAAGATCAAGTTCGCAGATCAATCCATCACGGAGAACACCCGGGCCTCATACCCGCTGTCGTATATCCCGAACCATGTGCCGAGCGGACGCGGCGGCCATCCCAAGAACGTGGTGCTTCTCACCGCGGACGCATTCGGCGTGCTCCCGCCCATCTCCAAGCTGAGCCCGGAACAAGCGATGTATTACTTCCTTTCCGGCTATACGGCCAAAGTCGCCGGTACTGAACGTGGAGTAACCGAACCACAGGCAACGTTCAGCGCCGCATTCGGCGCGGTATTTCTGGTCTGGCCCGCCGCCAAATACGCAGACATGCTCGGCAAACTGCTTCGCGAGCACGGCTCCAACGTCTGGCTCCTCAACACGGGCTGGAGCGGCGGCGCTTATGGAGTCGGCAAGCGCATGAAATTGAGCTATACGCGCGCAATGGTAGATGCGATCCTGAGCGGTGCGCTCGACCACGCACCGACGACGACCGATCCCATCTTCGGACTAAGCAGCCCGACAGCGGTGCCCAATG
>JBDTAB010000232.1:0-7464 GCA_039924865.1 Gemmatimonadaceae bacterium
CACACAATGGTTGCCGTCCGCCCAAGCGGCGGAGGGTTTAGTACATGCGTTATACAGGACCAAGCTGCCGTCAGTGCCGCCGCGAGGGGACCAAGCTCTTCCTCAAGGGCACCAAGTGCTTCACCGAGAAGTGCCCAGTCGAGCGTCGTCCGACGCCGCCCGGGCAGCACGGTGCGAGCGTGGCTCGCCGCCGGAAGGTTTCGGAGTACTCAAAGCAGCTGCGTGAAAAGCAGAAGATCAAGCGCATTTATGGCGTGACCGAGAAGCAGTTCCGCAACACCTTCGAGCGCGTAACGACGCTCCCAGGCGTGACGGGACACAATCTTCTTGCTGCGCTTGAGAGCAGGCTTGACAACATTGTGTATCGCATGGGCTTCGCAGCGAGCCGAAAGGCCGCTCGTCAGATGGTCCGCCATCGGCACGTTGAAGTGAACGGCAAGTTCGTGGACATTCCAAGCTTCCTCGTCCAGCCCGGTCAGGAAGTTCGCGTCCGCGCCAAGTCGCGCGAGCAAGCCTCGATCATCGTTTCGATGGATCAGGCTTCGCGCGGTGCACCACTGTCGTGGATCGCCGTGGACAAGGAATCCTTCAGCGGCCGGATGTTGGAACGCCCAACGCGCCCAAACATCCCGATCGCAGCCCAGGAGCAGCTGGTCGTCGAATTGTATTCCAAATAGGTAGCAGGGCGCGGCTCCGCCGCGCCTCTTGTTGGAAAACGTCGCGCGATTTGTCGTTGTTGTTGTTACAAACGAGGCCCTAACCTTCGTACCGACTTACCACGCGTTAGGGGCGGGGTAACGGTTAAATCAGAAAACACAAATCATGGCTAACGCAATAGATCTCCGCGGGCTCGTTCGCCCGCAGCTGGTAGAATCCACCAAGCGCGAGGATACACCCAACGTCGCCGAGTTCCGGCTCCAGCCGCTCGAGCGCGGCTTTGGCTACACACTCGGCAACGCGATGCGTCGCATGCTCCTGTCGTCTCTCCGCGGAACCGCTGTTTGGGGATTCCGCATCGACGGCGTCGTGCACGAACATCAGACCATCGCCGGAGTGGTGGAAGACGTTCACCAGATTATCGCCAACATAAAGACGCTCGTTCTCAGCCTCGATGACGCGCACGAGAGCACTGTCGTCCACATCACCAAGAAGGGGCCAGCCGACATCAAGTCGAGTGACATCCAGGGTGCCCCCGGACTCACTGTTCTGGAGCCAGATCACCACCTGTTCACGCTTCAGGACGATCGCGACATTACGTTCGAATTGTTCGTAAACCACGGCCGCGGCTATGTAGAGGCCGACCAGCACGTTGTTGACAGAAATCTCCCTGTCGATCTCGTACGCGTCGACTCGATCTACAATCCCGTACGCCGCGCGAATTTCAGCGTCGACGCCACTCGCGTTGGTCAGCGCACCGACTACGATCGGCTCACGCTGCTCGTGGAGACCAACGGTACGATTACGCCCGAAGAGGCGGTGAGCTACGCAGCAGCACTCGCGCAGACACACTTCCAGTACTTCGCCGGATTCGGGTCGCACATGTCCGCTCCGATCTCGGCTGGAACGGAGCTCGGCGGTAACGACGCGGCGAGGCTTGCCCAGCTTCTCTCCACGCCAATCGAAGACCTCGAATTGTCCGTTCGCTCAGTGAATTCGCTCAAGAACAGCGAAATCCGGACCCTCGGCGATCTCGTCAAGCGCACCGAGGATCAGATCCTCGATGTGAAGAACTTCGGCAAGAAGTCGCTGAACGAAATAGCTGACCTTCTCGAACGCGAAAATCTGAACTTCGGAATGAAGTTCGAGCAGTCAGACGACGGAGTGCGCATCACGGATCGCGGAACACCGCCAAACAAGGCCGCGCTCGCCGAAGCCGCCATCGGCGACGACGACGAGTAGGGCGCGGGTTTCCCGCGCCTATGGAATATGTTGTAAGAGTAGAGTAGGGCGCGGCTCGGCCCCGCCGATTGTTGGAAAACGCGGCTCCGCCGCGCCTGAATTATATGATTTATGATGTACGATTTTGGACCCTTGAGGAATTTTTAGATGCGACATAGAAAAGTCGGCCGCAAGCTACGGCGCACTCCGGAACAGCGACTCTCGCTGCTCCGGAATCTCGCGCAGTCGCTCATCCAGCACGGCGCGATCGAGACCACCGAAGCGAAGGCCAAGGAACTGCGGCCATTCGTCGAGAAGCTCATCACTCGCGCCAAGGAAGGGAGTCTCCACTCCCGCCGCCTGGCCGCGCGCCATGTTCAGCAGCGTGCAGTGAACGACAAGCTGTTCCATGAAGTCGCACCCAAGTTCGCCACGCGCCAAGGCGGCTACACGCGCATCCTCAAGACCGGCCACCGCAAGGGTGACGGCGCCGAGATGGCGCGCATTGAGTTCGTACCGGAGGCCAAGTAACCATGAAGACCCCGAAGACTCAGCTCTCTGAAAAGCGCATCAAGGGAATCGAGCGCAACAAGTGCTACGCCTGCGGTAAGGGCGTTACATTCGGAAACAACGTCTCGCACGCCAACAACAAGCTGCGCCGTACCTGGAAGCCAAACCTCCAGGTCGCACGCGTCGCCGTCGAAGGCACGATAGTGAAGGTAAAGGTCTGCACCAGCTGCCTTTCCGCTGGCAAGATCGTCCGGGCTCCGCGGAGTCAGGCGGTAGCCTGAACAGCTTGTCCGCTTCAGATTCCTCCTCAACCGGGGCGACTCGTCAGTCGCCCCGTTTTTGTATCTTGGAAGGTCGAAATGCCAAAGCGTAATGATTTAAATAGCATCCTCGTCATCGGATCCGGACCCATTGTCATCGGGCAGGGGGCTGAGTTCGACTATTCCGGAACGCAGGCGATCAAGGCGCTGAAAGAGGACGGCTACAAAGTCATCCTCATCAACTCGAATCCGGCCACGATCATGACGGATCCCGAGTTCGCTGACGCTACTTACATCGAGCCCGTCACGCCGGAGTTCGTTGAACTGGTGATAGCGAGGGAGCGCCCCGACGCACTGCTGCCGACGATGGGCGGCCAGACCGCACTGAACGTCGCAATGTCGCTGTCGCAGAACGGTGTGCTGGAGAAGTATGGAGTCGAGTTGATCGGTGCAGATGAGCGCGCGATCCGGACCGCCGAAGATCGGGCTCTGTTCAATGAGGCAATGAAGCGCATTGGGCTTCAGGTCGCTCGCGGTGGCACCGCAACGACCCTGGATGAGGCACTCGTGCTCGTCGAGGATAGCGGCTTCCCAGCGATTATCCGTCCCGCCTTCACGCTTGGGGGAAGTGGCGGTGGTATCGCGTACAATCGCGACGAGTTCGAGGAGATAGTACGCCGCGGACTTGATCTGTCTCCCATGAGTCAGGTGCTCGTGGAGCGCAGTCTGATTGGGTGGAAGGAATTTGAGCTCGAAGTAATGCGCGATGCGGCTGACAACGTCGTCATCGTTTGCTCGATCGAGAATCTCGATCCGATGGGCGTTCATACTGGTGATTCGATTACCGTCGCCCCAGCGATGACGCTCACGGATCGCGAATATCAGTTGATGCGCGACGCGTCCGTTGCGATCATCCGCGAAATTGGCGTCGCGGCCGGCGGTTGCAACATTCAGTTCGCGGTCAATCCCGCCGATGGCGAGATGATCGTGATCGAGATGAACCCGCGCGTGTCGCGTTCGTCCGCTCTCGCTTCAAAAGCCACCGGGTTTCCGATCGCGCGAATCGGAGCCAAACTCGCCGTTGGGTATCGACTCGACGAGATTACAAACGACATCACACGCACCACGCCGGCATCCTTCGAGCCTGTACTCGACTACGTTGTCGTCAAATGCCCGCGGTTTGCATTTGAGAAGTTTACTTCGGCCAAAGCGCGCCTTACGACCCAGATGCAGTCGGTCGGAGAGTCGATGGCGATCGGCCGCACCTTTAGGGAAGCCTTTCAGAAAGGACTGCGCGCGCTAGAAATCGGTCGCTCAGGTTGGGAGATCGGTGCGAGGCTGATCGACGATCGGTTGTCGGACGACTCGGCGGAAACGCTGCGGGCCGCGCTTCGTCAACCCACACCGGAGCGCGTGTTTCAGGTCAAGCGCGCAATGCTCGCCGGGTTCAGTGTCGCCGAGTTGTTCGAGCTGACAGCGATCGATCCGTGGTTCCTGGAGCAGATGCACAGCCTGATCGAAGCTGAACGACGCTGGACTGCACTCCCGGAAATCACTGCCAGTGAAATGCGACGTGCAAAGCGCATGGGCTTTTCGGATCGCCAGCTCGGTGACCTGCGCGGCGTCTCCGAAGGAGAGATGCGCGCCACGCGATGGGAGCTTGCCGTGCGGCCCGCTTACAAGATGGTTGATACGTGCGCAGGCGAGTTTCCATCAGCTACACCATATCTGTACGGGTCGTACGACGAGGAGAGCGAAGCGCCGCCGACCGGTCGCAAGTCGGTCGTGATCCTGGGTAGCGGCCCCAATCGCATCGGCCAGGGTGTCGAGTTCGACTATTGCTGCGTACGTGCGTCGCTCGCACTTCGCGATCAGGGATTCGAAACGATCATGATCAATTCGAATCCCGAAACGGTGTCGACCGACTTCGACATTTCCGACAAGCTGTATTTCGAACCGCTCACACTCGAGCACGTCCTTGAAATAGTCGATCGCGAGCAGCCGATTGGCGTGATCGTGCAGCTTGGTGGTCAGACACCGCTCAAGCTGACGCGCGGTCTCGAGGCGGCTGGCGTTACGATCCTTGGAACGTCGCCCGATGCGATCGACATCGCGGAAGATCGTCAGCGGTTCGACGCCATAGCACGCAAACTTGGAATCCGTCAGCCTGAAAACGGGACTGCGACCAGCGTTGAAGGCGCAATCGAAGCCGCGACGCGTATCGGCTATCCCGTGCTTGTTCGCCCGTCGTACGTGCTTGGCGGCAGAGCAATGGAGATTGTGTACGACGAGGATTCACTCCGGCGTTATTTCGAACGCGCGGTGAGAGTATCGGAACATCGTCCAGTGCTCGTCGATCAGTTCCTTGAGGACGCGTTCGAGGCGGATGTCGATGCGATATCCGACGGCGATCAGGTAGTGATCGGCGGGATCATGCAGCACATCGAGGACGCTGGAATCCACTCCGGCGATTCCGCATGCGTGCTGCCACCGTATCTCATCGGAGAAGCCGAACAGGACGCGATGCGCCGCCACACGGTTGAACTCGCTCAGGCGCTCGGCGTCGTTGGCTTGATCAACGTGCAGTTTGCGATCAAGAACGGCGTGGTGTACGTGCTCGAGGCGAACCCGCGCGGCAGCCGAACCATCCCGTTCGTCTCGAAGGCGATCGGCGTTTCTCTCGCGTCGATTGCGGCGCGCGTCATGGTCGGCGAGAAGCTCTCCGATATTGGGTTTACGGAGGAGATCATCCCGCCGTACGTCGCCGTGAAGGAGGCGGTTTTCCCGTTCAACAAGTTTAGGGAATTCGATCCGATTCTCGGCCCGGAGATGCGATCCACGGGAGAGGTAATGGGGACGGCGGAGACATTCGGGAGTGCTTTTTACAAGGCGCAGCTCGCGGCAGACAATGGGCTTCCGATCGAAGGCTCGATCTTCGTCTCCGTAAACGATTCTGACAAGGCGACAGTGACGCCGATCGTACGGCGATTCCGTGAGCTCGGATTCGGTGTGTACGCTACCGAGGGCACCGGCCGCCATCTGCGCAAGCTGGGAATTCCAGTGACTCGCGTGTACAAGGTGCATGAAGGTCGTCCCAACGTCATCGATCTGATCGTGAACGGCACCGTACAGCTTCTGATAAACACGCCAATGGGCAAGCGAGCCCAAACGGACGACTATTCGATGCGACAGGCCGCGATTGCGCATCACGTTCCCTACACCACGACGCTATCCGCCGCGAGCGCTGCGTGTGATGCCGTGCTCGCCATGCGATCTCGCCCGGCGTCGGTGACGCCACTGCAGGAATGGCATTCACGCATTGATCGCACCGCGGGTGTCTCATGAGCGAAGACGTGTTGATCCACGAGTCCGCGTTTGTTGACGATGGCGCTCAGATCGGGGCAGGTACACGCGTCTGGCATTTCTGTCATATCCTTGGCGGTGCCGTTATTGGTGAGCGTTGTTCACTCGGCCAGAATGTGGTCGTGATGAACGGCACACGTATTGGAAATAACGTCAAGATTCAGAACAACGTGTCGGTGTACGAAGGCGTGACGCTGGAGGACGATGTGTTCTGCGGGCCGTCGATGGTGTTCACCAATGTCATCAATCCGCGCAGTCACGTGTCGCGGAAGAACGAATACCGGCGCACACTCGTGAAGCACGGCGCATCGATCGGTGCAAATGCGACAATCATCTGCGGGGCCACGCTCGGTGAATTCAGTTTCATCGGCGCTGGCGCGGTGGTATCGAAAGATGTTGCGCCGTACGCGCTGATGGTTGGTGTGCCGGCGCGACGCGTCGGGTGGGTTTGCGAGTGCGGTGAGAAACTCCCCGACGTTGCGGCTCCGGGTTGCGAGGCGTGCGGTAAGCAGTATGTGAATCACGGTAACCGGATCGCCCGTGTCTGAGAATTTCCGGGTTGCGCTGGTCGGCTGCGGCCGTATAGCCAGGAATCACTTCGAGGCCATAAGCAGAATCGGCGGCCTCGACCTTGTAGCTGTCGCTGACATAATTCCGAAGCGCGCTGAGGCGGCCGGAGCTGAGCAGGGAGTGCCGTCGTTCACCTCCCTTGAGGCAATGCTGGCCGGCGCGCAGTGCGACATCGTTACCGTCGCGGTTCCGTCCGGGCTTCATCCAACGCTCGGAATTCTGGCCGCTGAAGCGGGCAAGCATGTGGTAAGCGAAAAGCCGATGGCGATTTCGCTCGAATCGGCTGACGCGCTTATAGAAGCGTGCGTGACGAACGATGTGCGCCTGTTCGTCGTCAAGCAGAATCGCTTGAATCCCGCGATCCAGCTCCTCAAGCGCGCAGTCCTTAAGGGGCGCTTTGGGCGCATACACTCCGCCAACTGCACCGTGCGCTGGGCGCGTCCGCAGGATTACTACGATCAGGCCCCCTGGCGTGGCACCTGGGCGATGGACGGCGGCGCGTTCATGAATCAGTCTTCCCACTACGTTGACCTCGTGCAGTGGCTTGCAGGGCCCGTGGAGAGCGTCATGGCGATGACTGCGACCCAGGAGAGGAAGATCGAAGCAGAGGACTCGGGAGCCGCGGTGTTGAGATTTTCAAACGGCGCAATCGGCGTACTCGACGTCACGATGTTGACGTATCCGAGGAATCTCGAAGGTTCGATCACGATCCTCGGCGATCGCGGCTCCGTAAAGATTGGCGGGACAGCGGTCAACCGGGTTGAGACGTGGATCTTCGAGGACTACGACGACGATGACAAGCTGATCGAAGCCGCCGCGACCACGCCGCCGACAGTGTACGGATTCGGACACCAGGGATATTACGAAAACGTGCTGCGGGTTC
>JBDTAB010000233.1:0-4793 GCA_039924865.1 Gemmatimonadaceae bacterium
GGCTAACAACATTTCGATGTCGCAGATCGGAGGTTGACGATGCTACACCGAGGACTGAGACACAATAAGGTGAAAAGGAAGGCAGGTTCGCATGCGAAGACTGGTCAACTGATCAGGGATAATTCTCTCTCGATCGCCCTGTTCGTGCTTTTCGCCATCAGCATTACCGCGCAAAGTTTTGCCGGCTGGCGGTTGCTGAATGAAACTCTCGCTGTACACGGGCAGGCATCGATCGGCTATCGGCATTTTCTGTCAACCGGCGCCTTCTGGGAGAGCCTCTCCTCCAATTGGCAGGCCGCCGTTCTGCAGCTTGGCTCGCTGATCGCGTTTAGCACATTCCTCTATCAGCGCGGTGCGCCGCATTCACTCGATCCGCACAAGGGGAAACACAAGCAAATGCGCCGCAAACGTTTCCACTTCGACTGGGCCTACCGCAATTCACTGCTTCTGACATTCCTATTGCTCTTTGTTCTCACGTTTGCACTGCATATCATCTCTGGCAGTGCCGCCTATAATGAGGAACGCGCCTTTACGGGCCAGCTGCCGGTGTCCATCGCAGCATTTCTGCTTTCGGCCAAGTTCTGGGCAACAACTTTGCGAACCTGGCAGGCGGAATACCTGGTGATCGCGCTCTATGTCGTGTTGACCATCTTTCTGCGCCAGGAGGGCTCGCCGGAATCGAAGCCGGTCGAATCGAAAACCACGACAACCGGGGAGGCGAACAAGTGAGCGATAGGGTCGACATCACTCCAGCGAAAATAGAAATGGTTCCGGTTTTCCGCACGGGTGGGATGCGTAAACAGCAAGGGTTCAAAGCTTGCAATTTCGTTGCAGCGAATTCTCACCCCGAACGAAAAGTGTATTCTCATCCTAAAACGCGGCACTTTCCTGCCGCACGATGAACGATCCAGCGTTGTTGAAGAAACTCGACGACTCCATCCCGCTTGGTCGCATGGCCAAAGCAGAGGAAATCGCTAATCTGGTCGCGTTCCTCGCCGGCGACCGCGTCAGTTATGGCACCGCGACCACCATTTTCGCCGATGGTGGCCTCATGCAAGCCAGTGCCGGACTATGAGCACGCAAATCCGGACTTTCGTTTCAAAAAACGCACACAAACATGATTACACTATGAAGGCGCCCCGAATGGAATACTCTCTCGAAAAGGGATGTCTTGATCGTGCATGACCCCAAGAGCGGGCTCGAAGTGATAGAGACGTTGCAACGCGACACCTTTAACTACTTCGTGCACGAGGTCAATCCGGTCAACGGCCTGGTCATCGACAAGACCAAGCCAGGAGCGCCAGCGAGTATCGCGGCTGTAGGATTGGCGTTGTCGGCCTATCCCGTCGGGGTGGAACGCGGCTTTATGACTCGGGCTGACGCCATCGAGCGCACTCTCGCGACCTTACGCTTTTTCGATCAGAGTGTTCAAAGCATCGATGCGGATGCGACCGGCTACAAGGGTTTCTATTACCACTTTCTCGATATGGCCGATGGGAGGCGCGCCGGGACGTGCGAACTATCCACGATCGACACCGCTTTTCTTCTGGCTGGCATGTTAACGGCGGCAGCATATTTCTCGGGAACCGCGACTGACGAGCGAGAAATCGTTGATCTCGCCGGTGAGTTGTACCGACGCGCCGATTGGAATTGGGCCCGAAACGGCGGGCTCACGGTGACGCATGGGTGGAAACCCGAAAGCGGATTCTTGCCATATCGCTGGAAGGGTTATGACGAGGCACTGTTTCTATATCTGCTCGGCCTCGGTTCGCCGACCCATCCGCTGCCCAGGCAAAGCTATGCCGAATGGGCCTCCACCTATGAGTGGAGAGAAGTCGGGGGTCAGGAGTACCTGTATTCCGGTCCTCTCTTTACTCACCAGATTTCTCATCTCTGGATCGACTTCCGTGGAATTCAGGACGATTACATGCGCGGCAAGAAGATTGATTATTTCGAGAACAGCCGCCGCGCCACCCTCGCCCAGCAGCAGTACGCGATCGAGAATCCACTTGAGTTTGACGGCTACGGTGCAAAGTGCTGGGGTATTACCGCGGGTGACGGTCCCGGGCCGGTGACGCACACGATCAAGGAGAAGGAGCGGCACTTCTTCGGTTACATGGCGCGCGGCGTGCCAGACGGTCCGGACGACGGAACCATTGCTCCCTGGGCGGTGGTAGCTTCCCTGCCCTTTGCTCCTGAGATTGTGATTCCAACGCTTGATTACTTCGAAAAACTGAAGCTGCGCACGGACAACCCTTACGGATTCAAGGATAGCTTCAACCCCACGTTCGCCGAGCGATCCGATTTGTCGCACGCGTGGGTATCGCCATTCCACTACGGCCTAAGACAGGGCCCGATCGTTTTAATGATCGAGAATTACCGCTCGGGGCTGCTTTGGCATCTTATGCGGCAATGCCCCTATCTGGTCGATGGACTTCGACGTGCCGGCTTTCAAGGTGGCTGGCTTAAGCAATGATTGTCGTTAGGCCCATGAAACGCGCGCTGCGCGAGCTTCAGTGCGTAGAACGTCGTGGCGAGGATACCGATCGCGGCGACGACCGTGATCACGGGTGCTCGGCAAAGGTGCCAAGGAGGACAAGAAATTCGCCAATGAAATCTGCGAGGCTCGGCAAGCCCATCGATGCGAGCGAGAGAAACAATCCGACGCCACTGAAGAACGGAATGGTCGCCCACAGGCCGCTCAACTTATCCATCTCGCGGGTCTCGGTTCGTTCCTGGAGCGCGCCGACGAGCACGAACAGTGCGCCGGTGCTGAACCCATGCGCGATCATGGCGACGACGGCGCCCTGAAGGGCAAGGGCGTTCCAGGCGAAGACGCCGAGCAGCACGAAACCGAGGTGGCTCACGCTGGTGTACGCGACGAGGCGCTTGAGGCCGGTCTGTCCGAACGCCTGATGGCTCCGTACACGATACAGATCACCGCCAGCACCATCGCGACGGGTGCGAACCGGTGCGCGACGCCGAATGCTTCGCGCCGAATCTAACGGCGGCCTACAAGCGGGTGGGGTCTGCCTGGTTGTCGGCGCTCCTGCCCTCCGCTGGAAGTGCTGGCGAACGCCGCGGTAGTTGTCGTCAACACGCCCGTGACTCAGTTATTTTGGCCCGGAGACGACCCGACTGGAAAACGTGTGCGGAACTAAACAGGGGAGCTCCGGATTGGCTAGCATACCAAATGATGAATACGACTATCCAATGAGCAGTAGCGACCCCAAGACGCTCAAGGATCGCCAGTTCGTGGACGAAGCACTACGCTGCCTTCCGGAGGTGGCGAGATACGCACTCTCGCTCGCACGTCGTGAGTCGGATGCCGATGATCTCGTGCAGGAAACCTTCCTGAGGGCATACACCGCGTGGCCGAGTTATGAGGTTGGTACCGAGTGCCGAGGATGGCTCTTCACGATCTGTCGAAACGTGTTTCTTCGTAGCCGCAAACACGACCAGCGCCAGGTCGCGTGCGAAGACGCGGAGTTGGAGTCGCTAGCGGCTGCCGCTCTCCATGCCTCTGCGACGCAGAGCGGCCTGGGCGATCTCTTCACGCGGATCGATCTGGCGCCCGCACTCGAACGAGCGCTCCTCGACCTCCCAGAGACGTTCCGCGATGTCGTAACGCTCGTGGACATTCAGGATGAATCATACGCGGTCGCATCCGAGGTGCTGGAGGTACCGGTTGGCACCATCCGATCACGCCTGTTCCGCGGACGACGACTGCTGCAGAAATCGTTGCTCGAATACGCCAGAGATGCGGGACTCGCTCGCACTGCTGGCGACTCCTTCGATCCGGAGGTGACTACATGAAGCTACGTCTGACTCTCCCGTGGAAACACGCGCCACTCGACTGTGAAGCGGTGATGCGGCAGCTCTGGGATTACCTTGACAATGAGCTGACTCCGGAGCGGATGGAAGCCATACGCGAACATCTGGCGATGTGCGCAAGGTGTTACCCGCAGTTTGACTTCGAACGTGAGTTCCTCGCGAATCTTTCTCGTCTGCGCCTCGAACACTCGAACCCCAAGATGCTACGTGAAAGAGTAGTAGCTGCACTGCAGCGTAGTGGATTTGGCGAGGCCGACATTTGATCGTCTCCCATACCAACCGATGAGTGCGTACGTTCTCGCTAGCGCGTCGATTATGATGGCGTTGGCCAATCGCTCGCTTCGTAACTCTACGTGAAGCGACCGTCGCCAGCTACCGTGCTGCGGTGGCTCGTCAGTATTGCCGGCATGGCGGTCATACTCTGGGCACTGGGTCACTACTCAAGGCAATACGTCCTGCCGTTCGCGCGTTGGGTTCGCGAACTCGGCCCGTGGGGCCCAGTCGCGTTCATAGTCACATACACTGTGGTGGAGATCTTTCTGATTCCAGCAAGCGTGCTGACCCTGGCGGCTGGGGCAATATTCGGCTTCGCTGCGGGCTCCGCTTACACTTTTGTCGGCGCGATGCTGGGATCCATCGCTGCGTTCCTCATGGGACGATACGTCGTAAGGCCGCTCGTGGAGCGCCGCCTCCAAGGTAACGATCGATTCGCAATAATTGATTCCGCCGCAGCGCGCGGTGGGATCAAGCTTGTTGCACTCCTTCGGCTGTCCCCGGTTCTGCCATACACCGTTCTCAATTACGCACTCGGCGTCACGCGTATCAGCATACGCGATTACATAATAGGAACGACGTTCATCCTGCCAGGGACGCTCGTTTATGCCTACTACGGCACGGTAATCGCAAATCTGACAGGTCTCAGCGCTGGTGTGCACGGTGGCTCCGCATTTTACGTTCTC
>JBDTAB010000234.1:0-10350 GCA_039924865.1 Gemmatimonadaceae bacterium
GTCAATTGAACGTTGAAATTGTAACAATCGGCGACGAGCTTCTGCTCGGATTCACCGTCGACACGAACAGCAGCTTCCTCGGCCGCGAATTGTCGGCACTTGGAATTTCCGTCGTGCGCCATACCACGTGTGGCGACAATATCGGAATCATCGTCAACACGCTGCGTGAGGCGCTCGATCGCACGGGGGCCGTCATAACGACCGGCGGCCTGGGCCCTACAGCCGACGACATGACCATCGAGGCAGTCGGAAAGCTGTTCGACCGCCCGCTGCTGCGCGATGAATCAATTGCTACGTGGCTCGACGATCGCTGGGCAATGTTCCGTCGCCGCGGACCAATGCCTACGAGCAATTACAAACAGGCGATGATTCCCCGTGGCGCGGAAATCATCGCCAATCCCGTTGGCTCGGCACCCGGCATCCTCGTCACCGAGGACAACGGCCATTGGGTCGCTACGCTTCCCGGCGTGCCACGTGAGGTGCGCGCGATGTTCATGGAATCGCTTCGTCCGCGAATGGTCGCGCTGGCCGGTGATGACGCGACAGTCATTCGCTCACTCACACTGCGCACGATCGGAATCAGCGAATCAGCAATCGCTGACAGGCTCGGCGACCTTGGCCGCGGAATCAACGGACTATCGCTCGCATTCCTGCCGGGAATTGCCGGCGTGGATCTGCGTCTCACATCGAGAGGGCTTCCAGCAGCCGAGGCTACTGTCGCGCTCGCAGCAGGAGCCGTAATTCTTCGTGAACAGCTCGGCAATTCGATCTATGCCGAAAACGAAACCAGTCTCGCCGCAATAGTTCTCGATGCATGCCGCGTCGCTCACATGAGAATAGCGGTGGCCGAGAGTTGCACGGGCGGGATGCTCGGCGAACACATCACCGACGTACCTGGCTCGAGTGACGTATTTCACGGCGGTCTCATCTCGTACGACAATCGCGTGAAGCGCCAGCTGCTCGGCGTCCTGGAATCCGACCTTGCGGAGCATGGGGCGGTCAGCGAGCCCGTCGCTCTGCAGATGGCGAAGGGAATTCGAGTGCGGCTCGGAACCGAAATCGCGGTGGCAATTACGGGCGTCGCCGGGCCCCATGGCGGCACCCCGGAAAAGCCGGTGGGAACCGTTTGGATCGCTATTGATGTCTCAGAGGGACGGCCGCCGGTTGAGCCGCCCGAGGGGTACCCCCCTGTCACTCCGCTTGCCAAGGCACGACTTTTCCATTTTGCTGGAAATAGAGACGAAATCCGTTACCGGGCTGCCCAGGCGGCACTGGATATGATACGACATACGCTGCTGGACATGCCAACAACGCCTGCCATCTGAAATGCAAAACGAAACCCCCCCAGACGACGACTTCGAAGTGACCGATCCGCCCATCGGCGACGCTTCTTCATTGGAACCCGCGACATCGGTCGAAACGGGTGCCGTGGGAGAATTGACCGCATTGGAGGCCCAGCGCGAGCGCTACATGAGACTGGCTGCGGAGTTCGATAATTTCCGCAAGCGCACGGCGAAGGAGGCCCAACAGTCACGCGCACGAGGCCAGGGTGACCTCATCAAGACAATGCTCGACTCGATTGATGATCTTACACGTTTCGCGCACGTTGATCCTGTCACGACCGATTGCGCGACATTGGTGAAGGGCGTCGAGCTGGTCGAACGGAATCTCCTCAAGGCGCTCGCTTCGGTCGGCGTCGAGATCATCGACCCGCTCGAACTACCGTTCGACCCGAATCTCCAGGAAGCGGTCTCGACTGTCGCGGCTGAAACGCCGGAAGAGGACCACATGGTTGCCCAGGTGTACCAGCGCGGCTACATGCTGAACGGTCAGCTGCTCCGGCCGGCCCGCGTAGTCGTCAAGCAGTACCAGTAATCACGTGGCGCCGACGAAGGATTTTTACAGCGTCCTGGGGGTCTCCTCCAGCGCCTCGCAGGACGAGATAAAGAAGGCCTACAGGAAGCTCGCCAAGAAGTACCACCCTGACGCAAACAAGAACGACCCCAAGGCTTCGGACCGATTCAAGGAAATTTCCGAGGCCAACAACGTGCTGGGAGACGCTGAGAAGCGAAAGCAGTACGACGAGATGCGTCGCCTTGGCGCGTTCGAGGGGTTCGGCAGCGGTCGTGGTGGCGCTGGCACCGGTGGATTTGGAGGCGCGAGGCCGGGTTCTGCTGGCCCCGGCGCCGCCGGGTTTGATTTCAGTAACGTGGATATCGGCGGTCTCGGTGGATTGGGCGATCTGTTCAGCTCGATCTTCAACCAGTCGGGCCGGAGTGCCGGAGGAATGGGCGGCCGAGGGCGCGCTCCGGAGCGTGGCCAGAGTGTCGAGACAAGGGTCGAGATCCCGTTCCGCACTGCAGTCGCCGGCGGAAAGATTCCGGTCACCCTCGAAGTGACCGAAGAATGCCAAACCTGCCATGGTAGCGGTGCGGCGCCCGGTGCTTCGATGAAGATCTGTCCGGAATGCTCGGGCCGCGGAACGGTGTCGTTCGGACAGGGCGGATTCGCAGTGAATCGGCCGTGCCCAGTATGCCTCGGACGCGGCCAGGTGCCGTCGCAACCGTGTCCGACTTGCAAAGGGAGCGGGGAAGTCCGCACTCGCAAAAAGGTCATGATTACGGTTCCCCCGGGCTCGGACACCGGCACCAAGGTCCGGTTGCGAGGGCAGGGTGGCCGCGGCGCGAACGGTGGCCAACCCGGTGATCTGATCGTTGAATTCGCATTGCTGCCGGATCGCTTCTTCAAGAAGGAAGGACTCGACCTTATCGCAACGGTTCCACTCAACATCGCTCAGGCGACGTTAGGCTCGCGTATCAGCGTGCGCACGATCGACGACAAGAAAGTCGCGATCAGGATCCCCGCCGGCACGCCCAGCGGCAAGCGCTTCCGCGTCCGCGGTCAGGGTGTGAAGAAAGGCGATACAAAAGGTGATCTGATTGTTGAAGTGACGATCGCGACGCCGGAGAAGCTGACGGAAGAGCAGGAGAAAATGATGCGCGAGTTCGCCGAAGCTGGTGGGATGAAGTACTGAAGCCAGTATGCGCCTGCGCTCTGCTCGCGCCGGTGCGAATAACGCAGCGATCTAAACGATCAGACAGCCAGTAGCGGCAATTCCGCTCGTAGACGCCGCGAAGACTCGATAAATCCCCCGCCCAGCAGTCGCTCTCCACTGTAGATCACGAGCGACTGTCCCGGCGAAATCGCGGCGACAGCCTCGTCGAGCGCAATTTCTACCTCGCCGTTGTCTACGCGCAGTATTGAGCCGCTGGCAAGAGGCGCGCGATGTCTGATGCGCACTTCCACTGCGTCGCCCGGTAACGGCGGTGACTCAACCAGCCAGTTTATCTCGGTCGCGACAACGCCGGATCCGAGCAGGTCTTCTCTCGGTCCAACGACAACAGCGCGATCGGCGGGGCGAATTGCGACGACATAAAGCGCATCGGCGAATCCGCCGGGCAACCCCTTCCGTTGACCAACAGTGAATCGGGCATAGCCATTGTGCTCGCCGAGAACGCGTCCGTCGCTATGTACGATCGGGCCGTGCTGAAGCGCTGGCGAATCGGCACCGGCTCGCCGCGCGATGACCTTCACGTAGTCGCCGTCCGGAACGAAGCAGATTTCCTGGCTGTCCGCCTTGTTCGCCACCATGGTCAGGCCGAGTCGTGTCGCGATCGCCCTGGTCTCGGCCTTGGTCATATCGCCGACGGGCAGCATCATGCGAGATATGACTTCGCGATCGATTCCCCAGAGAAAGTACGTCTGATCCTTCGCGTCGTCGCGACCTCTTAGAAGCTCGCCGTTCTCGACGCGAGCGTAATGACCAGTAGCGATCCACTGCGCGTCGATCTTGTCGGCCGTGTGCAACAGGTCGCGGAACTTGGTGAACGTGTTGCAGCGAACGCAGGGAATCGGCGTGCGTCCCGCGACGTACTCCGCGACGAAGTCGTCCATTACGTCGTGACCGAACTGGCTCTCGAGATTGAGTACGTAGTGCGGAATGCCGAGTCGCTCGCAGACGCGCCGTGCATCGTTCACGGAGTCGAGCGAACAGCAGGGGCGGTCGGGCACCGCAGAGCCGTCCGAAAACAGCTTCATGGTTGCGCCGATCACGTCGTAGCCGCGTTCGACTAGGAGTGCGGCAGCGACGGACGAATCCACGCCGCCAGACATCGCGACAAGGACACGGTTGGGTAACATGGCTGAAATTTAATGGACGGTCCGGGCTCGGGCTACGAGCTTGGGGAACACTTCCACGACGCGATCCACGTCTGCGTCCGTGTTTATGGAACCGAAGCTCATGCGTATTGCTGCGCCCGCTGTCGTAATGTCGACGCCCATTGCTTCGAGAACGTGGCTCGGCGTGAGGCTGCCGCTCTGACACGCGCTGCCGCCGGAACATGCGATGCCGCGCAGGTCGAGCGCCATCAACATTGATTCGTTGTCGGTGCCTGGAACGGAGATGTTCAGAACGTGCGGAGCGCGTCGCGCGCTGCGACTGTGAACGATTGCGTCAGGAATGGCTTCGAGAAGCAATGCCTGCAACCGATCGCGCATGTGCTCCGTCTCCTGCCAGTGCTTCTCACGCTCGGCGACGGCGAGCTCAGCGGCTGTTGCGAGTGCGACGACAAATGCGACGTTCTCGGTGCCCGCACGCCGGCCGCGATCCTGGGATCCACCGCGAATCAACGGCTCGAACGGCGTTCCACGACGAATGAACAGGGCACCGATCCCCTTTGGTGCGCCGATCTTGTGACCGGTGATTGAAAGCAGATCAAACGGTTGCGTCCGCGCGTCGATCACGACCTTTCCGAATCCCTGAACTGCGTCGGTGTGAAAAACGGAGCCGTGCTCCTTCGCGCGGCGCGCAAGTTCCGGGATGTCCTGAATTACTCCGGTTTCGTTATTCACCCACATAACACTGGTAACCGCGACGTCATCGCGAACGAGAGAGTCGAATGACGAATCGACAACCACGCCATTCGAGTCAACCGCCAGCAGTCGCTCCTCGCCGCCCTCGTGTGCCACTTCGTGCGCAGCCGCGAGCACTGCCTTGTGCTCGATCGAAGAAATGACGACAGCGTTGCGGCCAGACTCACGCAGTGCGTGCCAGAGACATAGCACAGCGGTATTGTCGCCTTCGGTGCCGCACGAGTTGAAGGATACCTCATCGGGATGCGCGCCAAGACATACAGCAAGTCGCTCGCGTGCCTCGTCGAGTGCTACACGAGCTTCGCGCCCAAAGCTATGAAGCGACGAAGGATTGCCGAACTTGGGGCCGAAGAACGGCCGCATTGCCTCGAACACTTCCGGGCGAACAGGAGTCGTCGCCGCGTTGTCGAGATAGATAGGTGAGTGTGCCATCGCGCTTTAAGCTAATAAAATTCGGCCCGAATCGCCCAGAGTTCCGGGAAGAATCGGTTGCCCAGGGTGTCGCGGAGGGCCTTCGCCCCGAGAGATCCACCCGTCCCGGGAGTACTCGGACCTATGACGCGCTCGATGGCCTCGACGTGAAGGAATCGCCACATGGCGAACTCCTGCTCGTACGTCATGAGACCCTCGGCAAGCAGGCGCAGGTCGCGGTGTTCGTCCCCCGCATACACATCGCGGAGGTCCACCGCGATGTCGGCGAGGAGCTTCCGAAAGACGTCCGGAAGGCCGGGTTCCGCCATGGTCTGCGCGACCATGGGATCCAGTGGCTGTTGCGACCTCAGATACTCCACGTAGTCGGGGTCGCGCAGCCCGGAAATCAGCTCTATCGCACGAAACTGCGCGCTCTGGCCACCGGTTGATGTGCCGAGGTTTCCGCGGAACTGCGAGAACCCATGCGGTGACAGTGTATCGAGCGCGTGTAACTGCGCGGTTATGATGCGCATGAGTCCGTTCACGCGACTCACCAGTTCAACGGCTTCGAGTACGCGACCGTCAGCAATGGAACTGCGCAGCTTGTGGAGTTCATGAAGAATGAGCTTGAACCACAGCTCGCTCGACTGATGCACCGAGATGAACAACAGCTCGTCCGGATGCTCGGGCGAGCTGCGTGGGCATTGCAGCGACAGCAGTTCCTTCAGCTTGAGATACGTCGGGTACGTTGGTTCGTCGTCGCTCAAAATGTTGCGACCTCCAGCGTCGCGACATCGTCGACGCGCATTGTTTCAGTCGTGTAGAATGGCTCGCCGAAGCGGGTTCGTATCAACGAGCCGTAGTGCGCGGATTGATGTCGCACTACGTCATAGAGCGGCTCGCCGGTTGGGTATACCTCGCCAGCCTGGGTCGCACCACCAAACTGGGACGCATAGCACTGAATGGCGCGCAGCTTGTCCTCGAACACATCGCTGATGTCGACAACAAACGTCGGCTTGATGTGGTCCTCGCGAAACGCCAGCGCATGCAGAATCTTCTTTGGCCGATGCGGCGGGAACTGGGGTTCGACTTTTGCCAGGCCGGCGACGAAGCACGCGTCGCGTACGAGCTGAGCCGCAACTATGTGATCGGGGTGGCGCCCGTTGAGCGCGGGTGCAATCACGACGCGCGGCCTGAGTCGGCGAATCGCGACCGCGAGCAGTGCGCGTGTCTCTGGCGTATTCACGAGACCGGCATCGGGAAGCCCGAGATTGAAACGCTCTGCAACGCCAAGTATTCGCGATGCGGCATCAGCCTCCTCTCCCCGGAGTGCCGCTGATCCGTGGGTTCCCGTTTCGCCAGCTGTAAGGTCGACGATTGCGCAGGTATGGCCCTGGCGCACCGACTTGATAATGGTACCGCCGCAGGTAAGCTCGACGTCATCGCGGTGGGCTGCAATGGCAAGGATATCAACATCCGTCATGCGCTTGAAGTTACGACGGCCGACCCGATTCCGTCATTCGGCTCGCTTTCGGGCGGGGGACGGATACCCACGTTTGCCCGAGAACGAGCCTCGATCACTCGTAGCGCAGAGCTTCGACGGGGTCCATTCGAGACGCGCGCAATGCGGGCATCATGCCAAAGATGATTCCCGTCACGACGCTGGCACCGACCGCCAGTCCAATTGACCAGGGTGGTATGCTCGCTGCCACAGGCGTCGCCGCGCGAAGTGCCAACGTTCCGAGCCAGCCCACGAACATGCCGACGAACGCCCCTATCCCGGTAAGTGTCACAGCTTCTACCAGAAACTGCCACAGAATCGTTCCGCGGGTAGCGCCAAGTGCCTTCCGGACCCCGATCTCACGGGTTCTCTCCGTGACGCTGATCATCATGATCGCGACCACTCCTACGCCACCCACGAGTGTGCCGACTGCCGACAGCGCAATCATGATGATAAAGAACAGGCCGAAGATCTTGTTGTACGTCTCCATCAGCTTGTCCTGCGTGATGATGGCGAAGGTGTTGTCAGCGCCAGGCTTGAGTCCCCGCGACACACGTAGCGCGGCAGTGACCTCGTCAATCGCGTCGTCGCGTTCGACACCGGCAGCTGGCTTGATCGTCAGCTGCACCCCCCCGTGACCCGCGCCAAGCTGGCGGAATGCGGATTCGATCGGTACGATAGCTTGCGCGTCCTTGCCGCCACCGATGAAGCTGGCAGCGTAATGATAGATGCCTATTACCTCGAAGGGACTGCCCTTGATCGAGATCTGCTTCCCGATTGGGTCCGAGTCCCCAAACAACATTGTTGCCATCTGCTCGTTGATGAGCGCGACGCGAGAACCGGCCGAGTTTTCGGACGTGGTGAACGTACGCCCAGGATAGATGTCGCTTCCGTCCACATCCGTCCAGTTTGCCGTGTAGCCGATAACACCAGGCGACGGGATATGCTGCTGGCGGTAGGTGACGGGCGCCTGCGTATTGACACGTGCAGCGACAGTAGCAAGCCCCGGCAGAGCCGAGAGTGTCTGAATTTCTTCCGTGGATATCGGCGGATTGCGAAGCCACTTGCATGTGTCGTCGGTGCCATCACACGCTTCAAATGACACGGGAAAGCGTGACAGAAAGAATGTAGATGGTCCGGCCTTACCGATGTCCGCGGCCACACTGTCGTTGATTCCGTGGATTGCACCGGAAATGAGCACGACGACAAACACACCGACGGCCACGCCGAGTATCGTGAGCGCCGCGCGCACGCGGTTCGCGCGCAACGCGTCGATCGCGATTGTCATTCCCTCGAATATGGAGTAGATGCGACTCGAGATACTCATCGTTACTCGGCCCTCAGGGCTGTAATCGGATCGAGCAGCGACGCGCGGCTCGCTGGATAGACGCCAGCGACAATGCCGACACCCGCTCCAAGCAGCACGGAAACCAGAATCGACCAGAGCGCCACATGGGTTGGTAACGGCGACAGATAGGCGATCAACGCGGAAACCCCGATGCCTGCCAGCACGCCGATGGCAGATCCGAGCGTGCTGAGGGTTGCGGATTCGACCAGGAACTGCGCCAGTATATCACTCCTGCGCGCGCCCAGAGCCTTGCGCACACCGATTTCCGCGGTGCGCTCCGAAACTGATACCAACATGATATTCATGATGACGATCGCGCCAACAACAAGGCCGATCATCGGAAGCGCAATTCCGGCCACTACCAGATACCCCTTGATCTTGTCCCAGAACGCAAGATCCTGATCCGAAGTCTCAAGCACGAAATTGTCCTTCTGTTGCGGCATCAGCTTGTGCCGCGAACGCATTACAGTCCGCACCGCGTCCTCCGCGATGAGCATGGTCTGCTGGTCCGGCGACTGAACCATTATCCCGTCGATCACGCCGTGATGGTTGGTCAACGCCTTTAGCGGCGAGTTGAGCGGCGCGATGATGAACTTGTCGAGCGACATTCCGAAAACGCTACCTTGACTCTCAGCTATCCCGATGACTGTGTATGGTAGACGACCAACTTTCAACTCGCGACCGATCGGATCCAGGCCGGGAAAGAAGTACGTAGCGACGTCCTGGCCAATCACGACGACTGGCGAGCCCAGTACATCTTCCTGCTGGCTGAACGCGCGGCCTTCGGTCATGCCAAGCTTCTTGATCGTGAAGTACTGGTAGGTGACCGCGGATGCATCAACCTGTTTGGACTTGGGCGCGTACCGCGATTCAACCGGCAGGTTGTCCTCGCTTACCACGGCGGCGGTAGTGCCGGGCGGGAGTGCGGCCATGACGGGACCGATGTCCTCCTGCTTGATCTTTGGTCGCCGGTTCCATTCCTGCCACACGGCCCGGTCGCTGCCACCGATGGTAACCTGGGGGCGCTGTCTCAGGTTGAATGTGTTGATGGGGATGATCTTTCCCATTATGTCGTCCTGCATGTACTTGCCCATGCCTTCCACTATCGAGACGACGGCGATCAAAAACATCACGCCGATCATCACGCCGAGCAGGGTGAAGAAGCTCTTCAGCTTCTGCACCCGGATCATGTAGAAAGCAAGCTTTACCGCCTCGTAAAACCTCACGGATTATCCGACCACCGAGGAGCCGTGTATGCTGAGGCGCTCATGGAAGTTCGCGCGCCGTTCATCTGTTTCGACGAGACCGTCACGCAGCACGATCACGCGGCGCGCGTGAGCCGCAATGTCGGGCTCGTGCGTCACCATGATGACCGTCTGGCCCTGATCCGAAAGACCGCTGAACACGCGCATGATGTCTTCGGATGTGCGTGAATCGAGGTTACCGGTCGGCTCATCGGCGAGCAGAATCGCGGGCCGATTGACGAGCGCGCGTGCGATGGCGACGCGCTGCCTCTGTCCGCCGGAAAGCTCATTCGGACGGTGGTCAAGGCGTGCTCCGAGGTCGACGCGCTGCAATGCTTCTGTAGCGCGCTGCTTCCGCTCCTCTCCGCCAACGCCAGCGTAGACGAGCGGGAGCTCGACGTTCTGGAGTGCAGTCGAGCGAGGCAGAAGATTGAACGTCTGAAAGACGAAGCCAATCTCCTTGTTACGAACGCGAGCAAGCGCGTCATCCGACATGTCTGATACGAGAGTGCCGTTGAGCCAGTACTCGCCAGCGTCTGGCGTGTCGAGGCAGCCGATGAGGTTCATCAGGGTCGACTTACCGGAGCCCGACGGTCCCATGATCGCCACGTATTCATTGCGACGCACGGCCAGGTCAACCCCGCGCAGCGCGCGCACAATTTCGCCGCCCATGTCATACTCGCGCTTGAGTCCCCGCGCGACGATGGCCCATTCCTCTCCGGGAGCCGTGCCCGGCACCGATGTGACCGCTCTGCGTTCTGCTGTCGTACTGAGTGGCGCTTCTTCCACTTCTATTTCATTCGTCATGACGATTTCGTTGAGTCGCCCTTGGTCGCGGGCTTTACCGCGCGCACGAGAGTGCCGTCCTTTAGTCCGCGGATAGCCTGGTACGTGCCAGTGACGATCTTCTCCCC
>JBDTAB010000235.1:0-27123 GCA_039924865.1 Gemmatimonadaceae bacterium
CCGGATGCGGTGAGCGAGTTCCGGCGACTGGGCTTGAGCAGGTGACGCATGAGAGGTTGGCGCGTAGATTTGACGTTTTCGAAGCTAGTTCTTTTACACGCGGCGAGCGAAAATGGCAAAGGTCCGACAGTCTGAAGGTTCTGCTGGTCCCGTTGCGCTTATCGTGCTCGACGGCTGGGGCTATCGACCCCAGCGAGAGGGAAACGCGATTGCGCTGGCGCAGACCCCAACCTGGGACGCGCTCTGGAGCCTCCCTTCGCGCTCCCTGCTCGAAGCATCCGGTCTGCGAGTGGGACTGCCAGTCGGCCAGATGGGTAACAGCGAGGTCGGACACCTCAACCTCGGCGCAGGCCGTGTCGTGATGCAGGATCTGGTTCGTATTACTGCAGCCATCGACGATGGTTCCTTCAATCGAAATCCGGCGCTCGTTGCGGCATGCGAAGCCGGCCGCAGCGGAACCCTGCACGTCATGGGTCTCCTGGGCGGTGGCGGAGTGCACGCCATCGACGCGCACCTGTATGCGGTTATCGACATGGCGGAGCGGCTACACGTGCCACGCGTCGCGCTGCATCTGCTTACTGACGGACGGGACACACTCCCGCGATCGGCTCTCGGGTACCTTAAGAAGCTGCTCGACTACGCGCGCGGCCGCGCACACGTCGCCAGCATTGGCGGCCGCTACTACGGAATGGACCGCGACAAACGCTGGCAGCGCACTGAGTTGTTCTATCGCGTATCTGTCGACGCTGTCGGCCCCGAAAGCAGCGACCCACTGAGCGTAATCCAGAACGCGTACGACTCCGGCGTCACGGATGAATTCATAGTGCCGGTCGTCATAACGCGCGACGGAGCGCCGGTCGCGAAAATGCGCGACGGCGACGCAGTTATATGCTTCAACTAC
Source organism: Gemmatimonadaceae bacterium (assembly GCA_039924865.1). Taxonomy (GTDB): domain Bacteria; phylum Gemmatimonadota; class Gemmatimonadetes; order Gemmatimonadales; family Gemmatimonadaceae; genus Fen-1247. The sequence goes on from JBDTAB010000235.1 coordinate 902, forward strand.
CGCTCTGATCGGATGCGGCAGATCGTGCAGGCGATGACGGATCCCTCGTTTGATGGATTCGATGTGTCAACGCGTCCATCGCTCTCCGTTACGACCATGACGCAGTACAGCGCAACGTTCGATGTGCATGTCGCGTTCGCACCGTTCTCGATGTCGCGCATCGTCGCCGAGGTAGTCTCGGAAGCCGGGAAGAGTATGCTCAAGACGGCCGAAACAGAGAAATATCCCCACGTTACGTACTTCTTCAACGGCGGCCTCGAACGACCATACCCTGGGGAGGACCGCCGCCTCGTACCAAGTCAGAAGGTCGCGACGTACGATCTCGCGCCAGAAATGAGCGCACCGGAAATCACCGATGTGTTGTGCAAGTCCGTCGACGCCAGAGAGCACGACTTCACGCTCTGCAATTTTGCCAACGCCGACATGGTGGGTCACACTGGCTCGATGCAAGCAACGATCGCGGCGGTGGAGACTGTCGATAATTGTCTCCATCGGATTATTGCGAGCGCACGAAAGGCCGGGACCAGACTCATCATCACGGCTGATCATGGCAATGCCGAGATGATGATCGATCCGGAGACCGGCGGGCCACATACTGCGCATACGAGCAATCCGGTGCCGATCGTGTTTTTCAATCCTGGCGGCGAGTCGTCAGAAGTTCGCGCTGGCGGCGCCCTTTGCGATGTCGGACCAACCGTCCTCACGATGATGGGCATCGGCACACCCCCCGAGATGACCGGGATCGACCTGTTCCGCGCCGAATGAGCACCCTGACTAGAATTACGTACATGCAAAAGCCAATTCGCGCGCTTCCTGTTTTGGTATCGCTCGCGGTGTTCGCGGCCATCCCATCAGCGCTCTCAGCGCAGGTCGTCGTCGGCCACACACCGCAGACAACTCCTTACCACGACATCGACGCGGTTCAGCGCATAACTGTCTTCGGCGGTTATTTCCAGGCACAGGGTGACGGACTCAACACGAGCCCGCAGAGTGGCCCCGCCTTCGGCTTGCGCTATGACCTGCCCGTCGCTGGACCGGGGGATTTCTACGTCCGGATACAGCGTGCGAATTCCTGGCGAGACGCCTACAACCCCACCCTCACAGGTGCCGCACGCTCCCTTGGCCGACAGAACCTCGCGTTGTATTCGGGCGACCTCGGATTTGGTCTCAATCTCACTGGCCGGCGCACCTGGCACGGCCTGATCCCAACAATCGATTTCGGGCTGGGCATCGTGAGCGCATCCGGCACAACCGCGAACGACCCGTACAGCTTCGGCACCCAGTTCGCCTTTTCCACCGGCTTCGGAATCCGTTACAACCCTCGTAATTCCTTCGAGCTCCGCTTCGACGCCGGGCCTACATTCTATCAGAATCACAATCCCGCCGCGTATTTCGTGACGCCAACCGGGGGAACGCCGCTGCTGTCCAACACGGCTTCCCGGAGCGGCTACCAACACAGCGTCAGCTACACCGCGGGACTGGTGATACCGATCTTCCGCTAGGCTGTCAATCGGGCCTCGCTTTCGGTTCGAACAGTCGCTTCAACGCTGATTCGAACCAGAAGCGCCAGAAGCGCCACTACACGACGGCATCGCGTCTCGGGCACTGGGCTTGCACGGAGAGTCTGCAGGAGGATTCACCATGGAACGCGACTTCGAAGACATTTTCGATACGGAAGATCTGGATTCTAACGAGCTACGGCAGCTCGTTAGAGAGACATTACGGGATAACCGCTCGATAGACCCGCTCGATATCGACGTGCACGTCCGGTCTGGCAAGGTTATCCTCGCCGGCCGCGTTGGCACCGACATCGAGAAACGAATCGCCGAGCGAGTCGTTGCTGACCGCATTGGGCTCCCAAATCTCGAGAGCCAGATCGTTGTCGACCCGAACAGACGGGCGACCAGCCCGGAAGCCGCCGACGAAAGCGTGGTTGATGAAGAGGAACACGAGGGTCTGCTACTGGGCGATGCTCCACGTCAGCACAGTGACACCACGGAGTACCTTGACCCGCCCGCCAGGGACGAACTGCTTGGCACCACTGACAGGACGGAAGCGATCGAAGACGGCATTCCGTGGATCCCGCCGGAAAGCCCGACTCCCGAAGGCACCGACGAGGCCGCATTTCCGCCCCGCGATGCAGAGTTGGATTCGTTTTAATGCTGTCGAGGGTGCAGATTTCATGACGTATGCCTACCTGCACCCTCACGCGCCGTGTGCGATTCTCCGCGGCCCACAGATATCGCCGCCCCGAATGGGACGACGCACGTAACGAAGCGACTTTCGGACCCTGCTCATGGCCGAGCTATCATGGACACAGTTATACCTGCGACGTCACGGTCGCCGGTGATATCGATCCCGCTACCGGCTTCATTGTCGATCTTGGTCGGCTGGACGCAGTTCTCCGCAGCGAAGTAGTCCAGAAATTCGATCATCGCAACATCAACGTCGACGTACCGGAGTTCGCGGACGGCAAGCTGGTTCCTTCGGGTGAAAACCTCGCACGGTTCGTGTTCGAGCGCGTACAGTCGGCGCTTGGTTCTGATAACCGTGTTGTCAACGTAAAAATCGCTGAAGACGAAACACTGTCTTCGACTTATGCCGCGGATTGACTTCGTTGGGCAGTCGCGGTTGCATACCTCGATGAGCAAATGCAATTGGCGACCTGTACGCGCCAGATTGCTCCTGTCCGCCGCAGTCTGCAGTTCTGCGCTCTCGGCCTGCGCTCCTGCGCCATCCATCAGCGTGTCGCCGCTCCGCGACAGTCGCGCCGCATTGCGCGCGCACATCGATTCGCTCATCGGGAAACCATCGTTTCGCACGGCCGAGTGGGCTGTCCTCGCTGTGGATCCGGCTCGGCACGACACACTCTATGCCCGTAACGCCGCGTCTCTCATGGTGCCGGCGTCAAACATGAAGCTCCTCACTTCCGCCGTCGCGTTGAGCCAACTCGGCGGCGATTTCCGCTTCACAACCACGTTTGCGGCACACGGTTCGATCTCGAATGGAGTACTGAACGGCGACCTGGTCGTCACCGGACGGGGCGACCCCACTCTCAGTGACCACGTGCGAGGCAGTGCGCGATTGGCGATGGACAGCCTTGCAGATTCCATCGTCGCCCATGGCGTACGCACAATCTCCGGACATATCTATTCCGGCGCGGACAACTTTCCCGGACCACACGTTGGCGAAGGTTGGGGCTGGGATGACCTGACGGAATCATACGGCGCCGGTATCGACGAATTGCTGTTCAACGAAGGTATGGGACGCGTCGTTGTGCATACAACAGGCGGCGACAGCCTCGTCAAGATCGCGCCCGTGTCCGATCCCACCTTGGACTACCTTACCGAGCTTGAATCAGCGCTCGCAACGCGCGGAGTCCGAACCGGACTCGGAGTAGCCGAAAGCGTGGTTCCACACGACGGCACGCCGCTCGACACACTGTTCGTCAGCTATTCGATTCCATTGCGCTCGATCCTTCCGTATTTCCTCAAGCCGTCGCAGAACCAGATTGGAGAAGTACTGCTGCGCGCAGTCGGCCTCGAGCGCACGGGCGTGGGAACTCCTGATAGCGGAATTGCGATCGCGAAACGGCAATTTGACGCGTGGGGAATTCCACGTGACGGCTACGAGATTCGAGATGGTAGTGGCATGGCGCGCACAGATCTCGTCTCGCCCGAGACGATCATACACATACTTGACCGCATGCGCAGCAGCCCCGACTTCGCGTCGTTTTACGAGGCACTCCCAATTGCCGGTGTCGACGGCACCATCTCGCAGCGCATGCGAGGGACAGTCGCGCAGAATAACGTTCGTGCAAAAACAGGTTCGTTGCAGTGGGTACGATCGCTCTCCGGGTACGTAACCGATGCGGACGGCAACCGGCTCATCTTCAGCATCCTCGCCAACAAGTGGACAACACCGGCAGGCGTCGTCACCGCTACCGCTGATTCGATTGCCACGGCGCTGGCATCATTTCGAAAGTGAGCGACAGGCCAATCACCGGACGCGAAGCTTCCACGCTGATACTGTCTTCGCTCGGGTGCATGCCAGTCGAACGTGTTCCGCTAGCCGCTGCGCTCGGTAAGGTGCTTGCCGAGTCCATAGTCGCCAATGTCAGTATTCCACCATGGCGTAGCGCCTCAATGGACGGCTATGCAGTGCATGGTTCCGACATTGCTGACGCACCGGTTACACTTCGAGTCATCGGCGATATCTCCGCGGGCGGTCCGCAGTTGGCGGAATTCGCGCGTGGTGAGGCAGTTCGAATTATGACCGGCGCTCCCGTTCCGCCGAGTGCAGACACTGTAGTACGTGTCGAAGATACCGACGGTGGCATGGAACGAGTGTTGATACGCGGCGCGCGCGATGCCGGACGAAACGTGCGACAGCTTGGCGAGGACTTCAAGCGAGGCGATCGTCTGCTCAACGTCGGAGACCGTGTCGGCCCGGCGGCGATCGGTGTCCTGGCCTCAGCGGGCTTCGCCACGATCGAAACGCACCGCGCACCCACCGTCTCAATAGTCAGCTCGGGCGATGAGTTGGTGCGCGTCGAGGACTTCTCGCAGGTGGCCGCCGGCGAACGAATCGTCTCTTCCAACAGCTATTCGTTACCAGCGCTTGTGCGCGACGCAGGCGGACTTCCACGAGACTGCGGCATAACGCGTGACGATCCCCAAGCCTTGCGTCACGCAATAGAAGGCGCGATGGCGTGCGATCTTCTCGTAACCAGCGGCGGCGTCTCCGTGGGCGATCGCGACTTTACACGACGTGTGATGCGCGACATGGGCGTCGACATCAAATTCTGGCGCGTACGTATCAGACCCGGCGGGCCGCTCGTATTCGGGATGTTGGATGGGATCCCCTGGATAGGTCTTCCCGGCAATCCCGTGTCGGCACTTGTCACCTTCGAGCTGTTCGTCCGCCCGGCGCTTCTACGTATGCTCGGTCAGGCACTGCTCTTTCCGGTGCCGCAGTTCGTTACCGTCGACGAGAGGATCACGGTGTCAGACGATCTTACACACTACTTGCGAGTCGTCGTCGAGCAAACCGATTCTGGCCTCCACGCGCGCCTTACCGGTAGCCAGAGTTCCGGCGTACTCACATCAATGATGCAGGCCAATGCGCTGCTCATTGTTCCTGAGGGGCGCAAGGTCTACGAGGCGGGCGCCACACTTCGGGCTATCCCACTGCGCGGGTCAATGCTTCGGTCGGCCACGTTCCCGGAGTAATGGCCATGCTGCATGGTACGCGATTGGTCAAAAGCCTCGAGCGTCGCTTTGTTACAGTCAATGACGACATCCGCGTCGGTGATCGCGACGTCAATATCCTGAGGCCGCGAAGTGCAGAGGACCTTATCGACGAGAATGATTTCGATCGCGACGAGCGCCTTCCCTACTGGGCAGAGCTTTGGCCATCGTCCACCATCCTCGCGAATTTCATCGTTGCGGATACGCGCCCACGCGGAAAGCTGATAGAACTTGGTGCGGGGGTGGGGCTCGTAAGCATCGCTGCCGCCATCGCCGGATATGATGTAACTGCGTCGGATTATTACGAGGATGCGCTGGCTTTTGCACGCGCTAATGCCTTCCGCAATCTTGGCAGCGAGATCTCCACTGCACTCGTTGACTGGCGAGCCGTACCACCTGCGATGCCGACGTTCGATACCGTACTTGCATCTGACGTACTGTACGAATCGCGCTACGCACCGCTCGTCGCTGGCGTGATCGATCGGCTGCTCTCCTCCCGTGGCGTGGCATACGTCGCCGATCCGGGTCGCGTCGCCACAGGCGCGTTCACGGACGCGTGCACATTGCTCGGTTTCAATATCTCAGCGCGCGCACGACGCCCGTATCAGGCCGGGACGATCCGGCAGAGCATTACCGTTTACGAGCTATCGCGGAAATAGGCGACGGCGAGGGTGCGTCATCGTCGCGCGATCTCCAGAACGGCGGTCTTGCCGGCGAATCTCACCCGCGCGATCTGGCATCCTTGACCGCAGCGGTGAGAGCGGGAACTATCTCGAAAAGATCACCTACTATTCCGTAATCAGCGACCTTGAATATCGGCGCTTCGCGATCCTTGTTGATCGCCACGATCGTCCGCGAAGTGCGCATACCGGCCAAGTGCTGAATCGCACCAGATATGCCCACGGCAATGTATAGCTCCGGACTCACGAGTCGCCCTGTCTGGCCAATCTGATCGCTGTGGGGGCGCCAGCCTTCGTCGGTCACTACACGCGTTGCACCCACGGCGGCATTACCGAAGGCAGCGGCAAGATCCTCCAGCAGGCTGAAATTCTCGGGACCTCGCAACCCACGCCCACCGCTGACGATCACCGGCGCCTCACCAAGATCGAGCTTCGTGCCACCGCCCAGTTTTACCTCTCTCACGACCACCCGCGACGCGCTCGGATCTCCAACCATCGCCGCCTGAACCACAATCCCACTGTGAGGCTTCTCGGCTGGCGTGAACATGTTGGCGCGAATCGCTACTAGCGCCGGACTCGACGCGATTTTGACGGTCGCCAGAACCTTCCCGATGTTCACGGGATGCTTGACCACCACCGCATCACCTTCGAGGCTGATATCAGTCACGTCCGTAACCAATCCCACACCGAGCTTGGCAGCCACGCGGGGCGCCAGGTCGCTGCCCAGCGCAGAGGTTGGAAAGATTGCGACGAGATAGTCGCCCGTGCGAATACGGTCAGCGACGATCGCAGCCACCGCTTCGGGATTGTACTTCTCGAACGCTGGATGCTCCGCAACGATGACAGTATCTGCACCGAACTTCGCCAACTGCGGCGCAAGACCGGCGACACCAGGCGCACCGGCGACAAACGCGTCGACACTCCCGCCAGATTTGTCCGCGAGCGTGCGCGCTGCTGTAACGGCTTCGAGTCCAATCTTGCGGAGCTCCCCACCGCGAGTTTCGGCAAACGCAAAAATGTTGGCCATCATAGCACCTTCGCTTCGGTCTGAAGCAATCCAAGGAGTTCGGGAACAGCGGCAACTCCTTCACCGATAATTCGCCCTGGCGCGCGTTCGGCGGGAAGCTCCATCTTTGTGACCAATACAGAAGGCTCGCCGAGCTGCGCCGGCTTCACTTCCAGCGGTTTCTTCTTCGCGGCCATGATTCCCTTGAGCGCGGGATACCGCGCCGTATTGAGCCCCTGATCGATCGTGAGAACTGCCGGAAGCGGGAACTCCACGAACTCCTGGCCCCCCTCGATCTCACGCTTCACCGACCCGGTATTGCCAGCAAGATCGAGCTTCGATATCGCTGTCACCACTGGCAGGCCGAGCAGTTCGCCAACCATGGCGCCGACGACGCCGTTGGACGAGTCCGCTGATTGCTTGCCGAACAGGATCAGGTCGTACCCGCCATCCTTGAGTTCCGCGGCAATCGCGCGAGCAATCGAGAGTCCGTCAAACGGAATCCGATCAGCCTTGAGCTCAATGCCACGATCTGCGCCCATCGCGAGCGCCTTCCTGATGGTCTCCTGCACTGCGTCGGGCCCAAGCGACACGACCACAACCTCTGTCGATGCGTCCTTGTCCTTGATCTGAAGCGCCGCCTCCACCGCCCATGAATCGAAATCATTCATGTCGAACTTGAGGCCGGCCTCGTCCACCGCGTTTCCGATAGCGGCGATCTTGAAGCGCACATCCATGTCCAGAACGCGCTTTATGCACACCGCAATTTTCACCGCGAAGATTCTCCTGGTTGATTCATCGTCTTGGAACTGAGTGCCAACCTGGCAATACCCGTAATCTAATGGCCACGTGTGCCATAGAGGCCTACTCGAACGCGTTCAGCCCAGTCACGGCCTGTCCAATGATGAGCGTGTGCACGTCGTGCGTACCCTCGTAGGTATATACACTCTCGAGATTCGCCATGTGACGCATCGCGCCATACTCGGCCAGGATACCGTTGCCACCGAGCAACCGCCGTGCCTCGCGCGCAATGTCGCAAGCGATGTCGACGTTGTTTCGTTTGGCCATCGACACCTGTTGTGGAGTCAACTTCCCCGCGTCCTTGAGCCGTCCAACATGAAGCGCGAGCAGTCGTCCCTTCACGATCTCCGTCACCATCTCGGCCAGCCGAGCCTGCTGTAGCTGAAAACCCGCGATCGGCCGACCAAACATCACGCGATTCCCCGCGTAGGACAGCGCTTCCTCGTAGCAGTACATCGCCGCACCAATCGCGCCCCACGCAATACCGTACCTGGCCTGAGTGAGACACATGAGCGGGCTCTTCAACCCCATGGACTCGGGCAGTATTGCATCAGCCGGAAGATGCACATCCTGAAACGAAAGCTCCGATGTGTCAGATGCGCGCAACGAAAGCTTTCCTTTTTGACTCTTGGCGGAAAACCCTTGAGTGGACGTCGGCACTACGAAGCCGCGAATCGAATGCCCGTCGTCATCGCCGTCCTCCGTCTTCGCCCACACGATCGCAATTTGTGAAGTCGATCCGTTCGTGATCCACATCTTCGCGCCGTTGAGCACCCAGGTCCCGTCACTCTGAAGGCGCGCACGAGTGATCATTCCAGCCGGGTTCGATCCGTAGTCCGGTTCCGTCAGCCCGAAGCAGCCGATCATCTCCGCCTTCGCCAGCGCTGGAAGCAACCGCGTCTTCTGCTCCTCGGATCCGAAGGCGAAGATGGGATACATCACCAACGCACCCTGGACAGAGGCGAAAGAACGTACACCCGAGTCGCCGCGCTCCAGCTCCTGCATGATGAGACCGTAGGCGACGTTGTTCAGGCCGGCGCAACCGTACTGCTCCGGCAGGTTCGCGCCGAGCACGCCGAGCTCGGCCAGCCCTGCAATAATCTCGCTTGGGAAGTGTCCGTCTACGTATGCATCACCGATGATCGGGAGCACCTTGTCGTTGACAAAAGCGCGTACCGAATCGCGGACCGCGCGCTCATCCTCCGAGAGGAGGGAATCGATATCACAGAAGTCGAGTGGGTTCGTAGCCATCCCGAAAGATACCCCTATCCAGCCCGCTCTCCCACCCTTGGCTCGATGCTGGCGCGAGCTACTTCCGGCGCCTCTTGACCGTACGAGCCGCCAGCCTCGGCTGCACCGTGCCCGACGCCGGACGAGTCGCCCGGGCGCTGATGCCTACCTCCCTGGCCTTCACGCGGAATGCGTGGCCGTGATCCAGCGCCAGCCCGTGCTGATCCTGCCACTGATGCACCATCTCGTGCACCAGCGTATGCAGCACGTCGTCCCACGGATCCCGCTCCAGATGCTTGAGCGACATCGCGATCTCGGCCGCCTGACCGGAACCCGCCACCATGTAATGCCCGAGCCGGTTCTTCATGCGCCGCGAAATACGCATCCCAATTACCCGAAGCTCACCGCTGAATAGCGTCATGTTGTATTCAGCATGCGCGTCCTGAAGCCGCGCAATTACTGCGGCATCCCGTTCCCGATCGCCACTCGTTCTTCGCTTTAGCCGATTCGAAGAGATGTCGGGTCGCGGCGGCGCCGGCCGAGCAATCTCGATGAGCGAGGGCGCCTGCTCAAAAAGATCGCACTGCGTCCACAACTGCCTCAAACGCTCGAGTCGGAACTTTTCCCTCAACGTTCGAAGCAGCGTCGTGGCCCCGGAATGAATTCTCCTTCTCCGTCCCATATGGAAGTTACAACCGTGATACTCTGAGGTTCAATTGTCACGACGTTGTACGACGAGGGCCGTCCGCCTCGTGATCGATTGGATACTGTTCCCGCCGTCGACACCACAACGCCTTTGCGCGAATGTTCAACAAAATTCACAGCTTCCTGATGATCGTGACCACACAACACCAGTTCAACGCCCATCTCGGCGAACTTCCCAAGAATTCGCGAACTGTGCTTGAGACCGTATCGCTGCGACAACTCACCGGCAACGGGATTGTGATGCATCACTACAACCTTTGCCGCGGCTGCCGGTGCGGCTTCGAACTTCCGCCGCGCGGCCTGTAGCTGGCCCGGTGTGAGGTCGCCAATGATCGAGATGTCGCGTGGGTTTAGTGTAAGTGTGCGCGCCGTTACGCCGTGAGCGGTGTTCAGGCCAACGAAGTACGCGCCAGGTATCTGCAGCGTCGGCTCCAGATCGTCCGAAATGTACCGGCGGTAATTCTCGTAGACGCGAGCCTCATCTCCGATCCCCACTGGAGCGAACCACCACGCGACGTCATGGTTCCCCGGAACCGTTATTACCGGGCAGAACTCCCGGGCATCACGAAGAAATACCGCGGCGCGCTGAAACTCGCCGGCCCTTGCCCGCTGCGAAAAGTCTCCGGATGCCGCAACGCCATCGAACGACCGTTTGGCGATCGCACGCTCTATCGCGTCGATCTGCTCCAGCACTGCCGGCCGCCCGAAGTGAAGATCCGATACGTGCAGGATGGTCGTCATCGGTCTTGCGAGAACGGATCAGTTCACCGGCGAAGCAATCAGATCGGCGAGACGCGACGCTATATCAGCGGCAATCGCAGGCGAGAAGCGCGCTTCTGCCGATCCCGCAAGGTCTCCCGACCATTGCACCTCCGACCTTCTGGCATCGATTATCACCAGATGCAGCATCGCGTGCCCCATGCCGTTCGAGCCGGTGAATCGCAATTCGACTGGAAACAGCACATATCGCGCATCCGTCAGCGCAATTAGCGACCTGAGCTGGGAGCCAAGCGGTTCCTGTAGCTGTCCGTCGGGAGCTTTTTTACCGTAACGAATCTCGCCCGCTGCGAGCGCCTTCGGGTCCGGCGCGTACCCCGGATTTCGTGCTATCGACCGGATCAGGGCGGGTACCAAGGTCCAACGCCCCTTGAGCCCACGCTGGGTCAGCGCGAACGCAATTTCATCGTCCACCGAATTCAGATAGCTGCGCGAAGGCGGCGCTTGCTGGGACCAGCCAAGCGAATCCGCGAACGTCAGATACTGCACGGGGAGCACCAGGATTTGCTCCCGGGAGAGCCGTTCCAGCGGCCTCGCCTGTGGCGCCGCCTGCGCTGGCGCAGTCTGAGTTGTCTGTGCCGCCGCTACGGAACACACGCTGAGCGACGTCGCTATCAAAAAGTGAACAGCCTTCATTGCACAAAAGTTAACGCGGAACCATTTTCAGCGCCGACCCGTCCAACGGGCACAGCCGCCCGACGACGACGGCGCATCCGTCTCTACACCAACGAATTGCATCCCGATGCTCTTGAAAACTCCGTTGTTAGCCGCGCTTTCTCTCGCGGCCCCGTTGGGCCTCGCCGCGCAAAGCCCGCTCAAGGCGGCTGATGCCGCACTAGCGTCACCCACCTCTACCACGGCGCCCACGGCGCCCACGGCGTTCGATTTCTCCATAAAGAACATCATGCGGGGACCAGAGGTCTACGGCACCCCTCCAACGAACATCCGCTGGTCCACAGATAGCCGCTGGATCTATTTCAACTGGGTTGAACCCGGCAATAGCTGGCGCACCGCGCCATCGGGTTACCGCGTGCGCGCCACACCAGGATCAAAGCCGGAAAAACTGACTTTGGCCCAGAATGATTCCGCCGCACCCTTCACTGCTGCATCCACGGCCTCTGCCAATCGTCGGCGAGGAGCAGAGGATGTCGGCGGCGATATCTATATGGTTGACTACACGACCCACGACGTCCGCCGCCTCACGCAAACAGAGTCCCGGGAATCCAACCCGGTGCTGAGCACCGACGGAAAGCTCATGTACTTCGTACGCGACAACAACGCATTCTCGATGGATATAGGCACCGGGCTTACTACCCAACTGACGGATTTGAGGCCAGGCGCCAAACCCGCCGATTCCAGCGCCCACATGTCGCCGCAGAAGGCGCGCCTCGCGCAGCAGCAGCGCGACCTCTTCGAGGTGGTGCGCGAACAACTCGCCGATGACAGTCTCGCCAAGGCGAAGCGCGCTGCCTTCGACTCGCTTCGCGGACCATCCGCGATCTACGTCGGTCGCGACCGCGCAATCCAGTCCATCAGCATCTCCCCGAGCGGACGCGCCGCGCTCGTAACGCTGCGCACACCTGCAAAATCCACCCCGGTCGAGATTCCGTACTGGGTCACTTCTAGCGGCTACACCGAAATCCAGAAGGGACGCACGGTGGTCGGCGATGTCCAGGCTCGCGTCGAGTTGCTGTATGTGTCTCTCCCCGACGCCAAGGCACACAAGCTTCACCTCTTTTCCAACGATTCTCTTGCCATGTACGCGGTGGTTGGCGACTGGAATGCAAGTGGCAGCGATGTCGTCGTGGGTGCGTTCCGCCCCGATAACAAACAACGTGTCATCTACACAATGTCCGCCAACGACGGTGCACTTCACGATATCGAGACTCTGACGGATACCGCATGGGTCGGCGGCCCGTGCGCGCGTTGCGTCGGCTGGTATGCGGATGGAAGTCGAGTTTGGTACGTGTCCGAAGCCAGTGGTTTCGCTCACCTTTACACCGCTGCGTCGCACGGTGGTGATGTAAAACAGCTCACGAGCGGCAAGTGGGAAGTGCGTGGCGTTTCACTGGCTCCAGACGAGCGCACATTCGACCTGATTACCAATGACCCGTCGCCGTTCGACGAGCATCTGTTCTCTCTTCCGGTCACCGGAGGAACACTTACCCGCATCACCACGATGCCCGGACGGCACGAAGCGTTGGTTTCACCGGACCGGAAGCTCGTTGCGGATGTCTACTCATACGTAAACCGTCCGCCGGAACTCTACGTGATGCCAAACAAGGCTGGTGCCACCGAGGCACAATTGACAGTCTCGCCGTCTGCAGAGTTCCTGCAACAACAGTGGCTTGCCCCCAAGATCGTCATGGTGCGTGCGTCCGATGGTGCAATGGTTCCGGCACACATCTACCGGCCAGAGGATGTCGGTGCAAAGCCGAATGGCGCTGCGGTGATATTCGTACACGGTGCAGGATATCTCCACAACGTCGGCAACTTCTGGTCCGAATATCCGCGCGAATATCTGTTCAACCAGCTACTCGCACGTCACGGCTACGTCGTGATGGACGCAGACTATCGCGCATCGGACGGCTACGGCCGCGACTGGCGCACCGCCATCTACCGGCACATGGGCGGACGAGACCTGCAGGATGAGGTAGACGTTTCGAAGTACATCACTGCAACCTACGGCGTACCGGCCAACCGCATCGGCATGTACGGTGGCAGTTACGGCGGCTTCATGACGCTCATGGCCCTTTTCACGGCGCCAGATTACTTTGGCGCCGGTGCGGCGCTGCGTAGCGTGACGGATTGGGCGCATTACAACCACGGCTACACAGCCGCCATTCTCAATCTCCCGCAGGACGACACGCTCGCGTATCACCAATCGTCACCGATCTACTTTGCACAAGGCCTCCGCGCTCCGCTGCTGATGGCGCACGGGATGGTCGATACCAACGTCAACTACGAAGACATCGTTCGGCTTACCGAGCGTCTGATCGAACTCGGCAAGACCAACTGGGAGCTCGCTTCGTACCCGGTTGAAAGCCACGGATTCCTTCGGCCCGACTCATGGACCGATGAATACACTCGCATCTTCAGCCTGTTTCAGCGCACCATCGGGAATCCAGCACCACCCAATTCACACTGACCAGGGTATCCGCGCAGCGTCTCACATCCCTGCATGTGAGACGCTGCGCGGACGCACGAATGTCATACTGATCGAAGCAACAAGCGCGAGCGTAGCGCCAAACTCGAACGCCGTCCGCGCTCCAGCGTGATCCCACAGAGCACCAAAGATAAGTGACGCAGGCAAGGCGCCGATTCCAATGGCGAGATTGTACCAGCCGAGCGCCGTTCCCTTTCGCTGCGACGGAACGATGTCCACTACCATCGCCTTCTCCGTCCCTTCCGTCAGCCCGTAAAACACTCCATACACCGCGAACAAAAACCACGCCTGCCATGCGGCATGGGCGAACCCGAACGCTAGATACACCGCTGCATACAGCAACCAGCCGCTCACGATTAGCGGCTTGCGTCCAAGTCTGTCCGAAAGTCCCCCGCCGTACGTTCCAGTCACCGACTTTATGAAGTTCAGGCAGGCCCACAAGACCGGGGCCAAGGCGATCGGCACCCCTAGTTGCCGCGCACGCAGCAGTAGAAATGCATCGGTCGAGTTTCCGAGCGTGAAGATGAGCACGACGATCAGGTATCCCCAGAACGTCCCCGAGAGATCTGTTCCAAGCAACGGTGCCCGGCCCGCGGGCGCTGCGCGACGCGGTACGTCGCGCACGAATATCAAGAGCACCAGCACCGCAATCGCACCCGGGATCGCGGTCAACCAAAAGACCGTCCGAAGCGGCGTGTGCCACTCGTACAACACGCCGAACGCGATCAACGGCCCAACAACCGCGCCCGCATTGTCCGCCGCCGCGTGGAAACCAAATGCACGACCACGAATCGTCGGGTCCACCGACTCCGCAATGAGCGCATCCCGAGGTGTCGAACGAATCCCCTTTCCAACCCTGTCGGCAATCCGGATGCCGAGCACCTGCGACGCAGTGTGTGTTGCCGCCGTGAAAGGTCGAATCACCGCCGCAATCACATACCCCGCCACTACGAGGCCTTTGCGCGACTCGATTCTGTCCGACCACCAGCCGCTTGCAAGCTTCAAAAGCGCCGCGACCGATTCCGCGGCGCCCTCGATCACGCCGATGAAGCTCGCGCTTGCACCCAGCACCGACGCGAGGAACACGGGCAACAGCGGATACATCATCTCCGATGCGACGTCGGTGAAGAAACTCACCGCGCCGAGTGAGATAACGTTGCGACCCAACCCCTGCTTTCGTTGTGACATGGCGTGAGAGTGCGGTTGTGGACCCGCTTGAACTTTGGTCGTTAGTTCGGAACAAAACAAAGGGAGAGCTCTCGCCCTCCCCTCACTCTACCGGACGCTACCCATGTGCATTAAACCTGGCCGCCGCGCGGCTTTACCCGGACTTCGGAATAGTCACCAACCGTAACCTCTCCCGATACGCCGATCACTACCGTGTGGTGCCCAACAAGCGATTTGGTCAGGGTCGAGTTGCGTATCTCCGCGTAAGTCTCGACTATCGTGTCAGAAAGCGTCGAGCCATCGATCGTGGCTCCCTCACCGATCGACACGTTCGGACCGACGATCGAATTGACGATCGTGACCCCTTGCTCCACGTAGACGGGAGGCAGAATCGTCGAATTCGTCACCTTTTCCGGCGCTCGCGCGCGGCCGCGTTCCAGCATCGCGCGATTCGTCGCTATGAGCGTGTCGATCTTCCCAGCGTCATACCAGCCGGCCACGTCGACGGCACGAATCTTCGCGCCCTTGTCGATCATGTACTGGAACGCATCCGTCAGATACCACTCGCCCTTGTTCGGCTTCTCCTTGAGGACGTGTGCAATCCCCTCGTACAATAGCTTCCAGTTCTTGATGTAGTAGAGGCCGATGTTCGCGCGCTTGGAGATTGGAGTGGAAGGCTTCTCCACGATCTTCGTCATGAAACCCGATTCGTCCGTCACCACCACGCCGAACCTCTGATAATCCTCGACCTCCTTGGTCCAGATTATCCCGTCAGCGTCCGACGAATCAATAATGGAAAGGTCCGCGTCGAAGATCGTATCGACGAAGACGATCAGCACCGGCTGGTCTACGTACTCTCGCGCCAGCGCCACAGCGCCCGCAGTTCCATCCTGCACCTTCTGCTCGACAAAAACCGATGGGATGTCGGTGCACGATCGGGCGAATGCCTCAACCTTTTCCTTGAGGTGCCCCGTTATGTACACGATCTGCTCGACGTTCGGTAGCGCCTTCACGTCGTCGAGTACGTACTCCATGACCGGCTTTCCTGCCACCCGCAGCATCGGCTTGGGTGTGACATATGTGTGCGGCCGTAGTCGCGTCCCCTTGCCTGCAAGCGGGATTATCACTTTCATCGAGCTTCCTCGTTACGGGGCAACCAAACTTGTTAGCAGCAGACTCTGGGCCCGCCCATTTGTCACTCGGGACCGCCGCCGCACGAAATCAGGGTGCGCTGGTTCCCTCTCGGCCATACCTGTCTTTCAATCGTACGACGTCGTCCAGATGCGGCGTGGATGCCTCGAGCACATCGCAATCCGTCACCGCTTCCATCTGATGCACGGTCCCCGGTTCGTTCCTGAAGGACTCGCCGGCCGCTAGCGAAATCGCCTTCATCTCGCCGCCTGCAATGTCGCCGACCCTGTAGATCATCTCTCCACGCAGCAGATGGATCGTCTCGTCCTTCTGGACGTGGTACTGCACCGATAGTGCCTGACCGGCCTTTATGTGCAGCACCTTCCCCACGTACAGAGGCGTGTGAGCCCATATCAACTCGTGACCCCAGGGCTTTTCGACGAACCGAACCTCTTCCTTGCCACTCATCTCAGGTTAGACTGTCGCGCGCATTCGAGTAGCGAGCTTGTTCAGCCGCCGCCGCACCGAACCATCCATCACGGTATTGCCCACCTTCACGATCACGCCACCCATGATGGCCGGATCGACAGTCACTTGCGGCATGACCTGCTTGCCCAGAACCCGAGACAGTTGAGCGGTAATCCTCGCGCGCTCCTCATCGCTGGCCTGACGGGCCAATGTCACTTCGGCGTGCACTCGCCCTTCCTTCGCGTCGAGCAGGCCCGCGTACTCCGTCGCAATCTCCGGAATCATCATCTGCCGGCGATTGCGCACAATCGTTTGCAGGAATCGGAGAAACACCCGCGGCACCCGATCCCCAAACGCCTGAGCGAGAATCGCATTCTTGCGCTCGTACGACACGCGCGGAGACTCCAGAAAGAGTTTCACCGTCGGATCGTCCGAGATTGCATTCGCCACGTCACGAATCATGGCGCCAAATCCTTCACGGTTCTCCGCCTTCGTCGCGAGCGCCAGCAACGCTTCGGCATAGTTCCGGGAGACCGGATTCGATCGGTCCTGCATCAAACCGCCGACGCCATTGCGGCCGCCTTGCTACTGATGTGCGAATCTGGAATCGAAGCAAGGAAGCTCTCTACGAGCTGCCTGTTCGACTGATCATCCAGATTCTTGGCGATCACACGCGATGCTCCGGCGATCGCGAGGTCGATTGCTTCGAGACGCAGCGCAGCGATCGCGCGATCGCGCTCGGCTGCAATCTCCCGACGCGCACGCTCGAGAAGCTCTCCAGACTCGCCGTGTGCGTGCTCGATCAACGAAACGCGGACGTGCTCCGCCGCCGCACGGGCCTCGGCAATGATCTTCTGCGCCTCTTCACGCGCAGCCGTGATCTGCTCGCGCTGATCCTGTAGCAGCCGGTTCGCGTCGTCACGATCCGTCTGAGCAGCGGCGATCGCGTCTGCCAGTGCCTTCTCTCGTTCCTCGACCGCCTTGGTGATCGGCTTGAACGCGTACTTCGATAGAACGAACATCAGGACGATAAAGATCACCAGCGTCCATACCATCACACCGCCGTTCGGCGAGAGCAGCCCCGTCGACGGAGCCTCGGCCGCGTTGTGCGCGGCCTCTTGCAGGAGGAAGAAATGCATTAGTGCCACTGTTCAGTGGAGTGCCGGGTGGAGGACGATTGTCGTACCCCCATCCGGGAACTCGCGCAGTTTGAAATCAGTCTTGCTTCAGTACTAGAACGAGAACTTCTGCTGGATCACGAACGAGACGACGATTGCGAACAGCGCAACGCCTTCGACCAGTGCGGCAAAGATAAGCGCTGCGGTCTGAATCTGACCAGCACGCTCCGGCTGCCGTGCCATTCCGTCCATCGCCTGCCCGCCGACCCGGCCAATGCCAATGCCAGCACCGATAACGGCGAGACCGGCACCAATTCCCGCGCCCATCATGCCCCACGCGCCCGCGTATTCCTTGGTCGCGCCTACGACCGCCTGCAAGAGAGGAAACATCATCTGCCTAAACTCCAATTGAAACGTATGACCGGATTCCAATCGCGCTCCGGCTTCGCGCTACCCGCCAACGGGATTACTCCCAGCGGGCCTCCCGGGCCATGCCCGGTACGTATGGTGCAGCGGTAGGGCGCGGCTCTGCCGCGCCGGTTGTTAGGGCGCGCCCCACCCCCCGCCGGTTGTTAGTTGGTTGTTAGTGCGTCGCCGTCCGAATCTGACCTATAAACACCGCCGACAACAACGCGAAAATGAACGCCTGAAGCGTCGAAACGAAGATCTCCAGCAACGAGATCGCCACGGCCATCGCAACCGGAGCCGGAGCGACGATATAGCTCTGGAACGTGAATATCAACCCGATGAGCGCGAGCAGCACCACGTGGCCAGCGGTCATGTTCGCAAATAGTCGGATAGCCAGTGCGAAGGGCTTCGTGAACTTTCCGACGATTTCGACGGGCGTCATGATGAACGTCATGAACGACTTGACCGCGACCGGCACATCGTGCGGCCAGTAGACTATGGTGTTGATGTAACGCGCACCCTGCTCACGCATTCCCGCGATCTCGACCACCACAAAGGTGATCAGCGCCAGAGTCGCAGTCACGCCGATATTGCCCGTAGCCGTCGATCCGTATGGAATGAGGCCGCACAGATTTGCGAACAGGATGAAGAAGAACAGAGTGAGGATGAACGGCACGAACTTGTCGCCCTGTGGCCCCACGTTCGGAATGACCACCTCATTGCGCAGGAAGAGGACGAATGCCTCCATGCCGTTGCCGAACCCGCTCGGCGCCCTGCGTCCACCAAACGTCGTCCTCGCGTGCGCCCTCGCCGCCGACAGCATGGTGATCAGGCAGAGCACCGCCGCGACGCCAAGCCACACAACGTGCTTGGTCGGCGACATGTCGATCGTAAGCGGCCCAAGGTGGACCGGCGCCCACCGCGGAAGAGCCATCTCGCACACAAATCCCTGATGCAGACACGGATAATCGATAAAGTGCGAGTCCGTGATGTGCGGCGTGATTATGTCGATTGCTTGTCCAGCCTGGAGCATTTATTTGGTCAGCAAGAAGGGTTCGAACAACGTCGTAACGAAGAGAATCACTACCAGCGATAAGAGAGCGGGCGCCAGCTTGAGCCCGAGCGCGGGGATCACTGCGAAGCCGTAGATCAGTACCGCCACGAGCCTGATCAATGCGCCCATCCCCCACCCAACCAACAGTCTTTCCTTTCCGAACGATCGTCCAATAACCAACGTCAGGACTTGCACCACAAGCGCAACGCCCACCGATGTCCAGATGGCACGACTCATTTCACCAGTCACGGCTTGCCGCTCCCGTCATGCTTGTCACCGCTCGACCCGTCCTCGCTCCGTTGCGACGCCATGAGCTTCTGGTACATGCTGTAAAACCCGCCACCCGCGCCCACGAATGCTCCGACGATCAGGAACACGGGTCCCGTTCCCAGTCGCGAATCGACCCACTCGCCAGCAAAGACGAAGAGGACGATCGAAAGCGCGAACTGTAGCCCGATTCCGGCGAACTCCGACGCCGATGGCGCACTCCCCTTTTCCGCCACGCAAGAGAAATTTAACGAGCTTGTGAAAAAAAGTTCAAGCACCGCCCAAGCTGGCCTGAACCTACAAATGTTCCCACTTCATCGTTCACCGGGGCGGATTTGTGATAGCGGTCTAACTGCCGATACTCCAAGCAGTTATCTGTATCATCACGGTTGCCTGATCGTCACCTAGTTGATAACTTTGGCACTCGCGACGACCCGTCCACCACCGCCTTCCAGCGTCGCTCTTCGTATGGAAAACCGCCTCATCATATCCACCCTTTGCGCCGCCGCACTCGTTTACGCGTGCGGCCCATGGGTCCATTCCCAGACTGCCGATTCCAGTCCGGTCAATCGCTCCAACGAATCGTTCCGCGCTTCAACCACGCACAAAAAGCTTGCACCGGTCGCAACAGAACTCGACCTGGCTCGCAATGGCTCGCGCGTTGACTTCGCCATTCGCGTAACAAACAACACAACGAAAACCGTCGAGTTGCGCTTTCCCAACGCGCGCACGCATGACATTGCGGTTATCGATGCGAGTGGCAAGACAGTATGGCGCGCGAGCACGGGACGACTGTTCACGCAAACAATGCAAGCGCTCACCGTCAAGTCGCGTGATACGCTCACGATGGAAGACAGTTGGGACACGCGCGGTGCACACGGCGCGTACACTGCAGTCGCAGTTCTTGCAACGGCAACGGATCCCATCGAGCGACGCGTAAACTTCACGCTCCCGTGATTCGTCGGCGCGCATTCATGTCGCGCGCCGACTCCCCTACAATCGCAATTGCATGGAGTCCGCGCGCCGTTTCAGCGGCGCTTTGCGCGTTCCTCCTGCTTGGCTGCACGCGGAATGCAATTCAGACAGGCCCTCCAGGCGTAACTTCTCGTTACACCATGAAGGTCGCGGGTGCCATGCGTACGTATTTGGTGCACATACCAGCGCACTACGACAGCAGTCGCAGGGTGCCCCTCGTAATCGTGCTGCACGGCCACGGGGAGAGTGCTCGGAATTTCGAAAACTATACGGGCATGAGCGACAAGGCCGACGCTGAGAACTTCATCGCCGTCTACCCGCAAGCACTTGGCGATCCAAGTGACTGGCACACAGCGATCGACGGACCGGCAACGCGCGATGACATTCAGTTCGTGCGCAAAATCATCGATAACCTTGAGCGCCGGTTTCGAATCGACCGTCGTCGCATTTACGCCGCGGGACACTCCAACGGCGGTATCATGACCTACCGCCTCGCATCGGCGCTGTCCGACAGAATAGCAGCAATCGGCGTCACTGCCGGCTCCATCGGAATGATCGACGCGCATGGCGATACTGTGCGCATCGCGCCGCCACTGCATCCCGTCTCCGTCATCCATTTTCACGGCCTCGCGGACCCTTCCGTTCCATACCTCGGCGGCCCGGAATCGGATGGACCGGATAACATCGTGTCGGTCAAGAACACCATTGCGTTTTGGGTCAAGGCGGATCGCTGCACGCACCCGGAGTCACGCACAGTATCCGAAGATCGCAACGTCATTGTCGATTCATACGCTGATTGCGCCGACGGCACCGCCGTCACGCTCTACACTATCATCGACGGTTCCCACCGCTGGCCGGGCGACGACGTCCCATGGTACACCTTCCCGGGGCGAGACGACTCGGACATCGTCGCGACCGATGTAATATGGAACTTCTTCGCGGCACACCCCCGCAAAGACTGAGTTAAGGCGCCCTGACCTAGCCCTACCGGCGCTTCCGCGACCCTCCGCCGCTCCTCGCCCGACCTTTGCATAACAGGCGACCATGACCAATGACCAACGGAAACACCTCGAGTCCCGCCTCCTTCAGGAACGCAACCGCACTACCGAACTGCTCCAGCGCTACGCTGATGGCCACGAGAAAGAGGACGAGCAGGACGAAGCCGGCGACCTGACCAATATGCCCCTCCACATGGCTGATCAGGGCACCGACACCATGCAGGAGGAACTCGGGGCAGTGATGGCTGACCGTGAAACGGCAACGCTGTCAGAGATCGATGCTGCGCTCGAGAAGCTGTACCACCACCCGGAGCGATTCGGGATCTGCGAGCAAACCGGCAAGGAAATCCCGTTCGCCAGACTCGACCTCGTCCCTTGGGCCCGAACCTGTTGATATGCCGCCGGCATCTCCCTGCTACCGGGCTCAGAGCACAGAGTGACGTAGGTGGAAATCCATCGGTTATAAATCTCACCGATGTAGAATCATCGGTGTGATTCCGAACGATGGTCCGACGCCGTATTTTTCCTCGCTTCTACAGCCGAGCGAGCGAGCGTTGATCGTACTCCACGTTCTTGGGCAGTGCCTTATTCGAACCGCAGTCACATCCGTGACTCCGCGGGCAGACATGTGCTTCGCCCTGGCGTCGTACCTCACGCGCGAGCGTGGCAGGCGGTTTCCACGCAGGACGATTGAGAAATTCTTCTGGCCCGGCATCCGCTCTGGCGACGCCTCGCACTCTCTCAGCGGGTTGCTCCACAAGCTTCGCGACCGCGGCTTTACGATCCATCGCGACGACGCCTCGTGCATCTGGCTTCCACGCGATGCTGCAACCATGGACGTAGAGTCGCTTGCGACCGAACCCCTCGCGCACCTGGCCGAGCGCGACCTGGCCGTCCTTCCCGGATACTGCCCTCGCACATCGGCGAATTACAGCGACTGGGTTGACGAGTGGCGAGACGAGTTGCAAAGCCGCGTACTGAGGGAAGTCGTTGCCGCCACCTCCCGCGCCGCAAACAGCCGCGACTGGGAGCTTACAATCGCACTGGCCCGGCAGGCGCTGACAATCGATCCCACGAACGTCCGCGCACTTAGTGCACGGGCCGGCGCAGCGGCGCAGCTTGCGCGTGCCAACACGGCCACCATGGAAGTTTCGACCCGGCTCCAACCAGACGAGCATTCCATCGCGCACGTCCGCGAGTGCGTCGCTTTTTCCGAGTGGCCAGCAAGGCGTCTGCTTGGTACTGCCACACGCGATACGCAGCTGGTTGGGCGCGCGGACCAGATGCGCCGTCTGCGCGAACAGGCAATGCGTGTCCTGCACGGAGAGGTGTGTTCTTCATATCTGTCCGCACCGGCCGGCATCGGCAAGAGCAGACTGGTGCGCGAGATCACCGCCGTGCTCCGCAGCAGCGGAGCCGCCACGTGCTCCGTATCCTGCGAGCGACACGACGTCCATGGTCCGTTGTCGGCGTTCATACAGGCAGTTCCAAGACTACAGTCCCTCCCGGGTGCCGCCGGTTGCGCTCCGGCAACCTTCGCCTGTCTCGCGCGAATAACCCAACTCAACAATGATGAGCCGGCGATGACGGCTAGCGATAACTCGCTACATGTGTCCGGTTCCATCCGGGCCGCAATCGTCGACCTCATCGACGCCGTCGCTGACGAGCAGCCGTTGTTGCTCGTTATCGAGGATGTACACTGGATCGACCAGGCGTCATGGGCGTTACTTCGAACAATTGCGGCTAGCGCACAGCGTTCCGTATTTCTAATCTGCACGTCTAGAGTTCCATGGAAGCATTCGGAGTGGGGACCATCCGACTATTTCTCTCTTGAGGAGTTGCCCGCCCTCGACGCGATCGCCGCTCGACTCCACGTCTGCAACTACCTGGAGCGCGTCGACCGTCGCGCGGCCGACGCCTATGTAACATGGTGCGCGGAAACAGCCAATGGGAATCCGTATTTTATAGAGGAGCTCGTCAATTATTGGGTGAGCACCGGTGAACAATTTTCAGCTCCACCATCACTCGTCTCGCTGACAACTGCCAGGCTTTCCCGCCTTCAACCGGATGCGCTCCGAGTAATCCAGGCAGCCGCGATTCTCGGCAAGAACAGCACAGTCGAGCTCCTGCAGCAAGTGCTGGAGCTTCCGACTCACACCCTTATCTCATCAATCGAAGAGCTGGCTCAGGCCGATCTGCTGACAGTGCAGAACGCAGACAGCAACGCCACAGTTCCGGCGTTGTGCCGTCACGACCTGATCATACGGGCCGCGACCCGCGGACTCTCCCCACAAGGTCGCGCCCTGCTCCATCACGCCGCCGCCCGCGCAATGGAGTCCAGCTCGGCGGCCAGTAGCCACTCCGCAGAGGCTCTGTGGGATTGTGCTTACCATTGGAACCTCGCGGGCCAGCCCGAGCGATCGATCCGCGCGGCCGTCGCATGCGCGCACCACCTCCACAACATGGGACTGGTTGACGACGCCGTGCGCACATGCGAAGCGACACTCGCCATGGTCACAACAGACGCCGGCAAGGCCGCAGTCCTCCGCGTTATGGCGGAATCACAATACGCCGCACGCCACTGGTCGGAGTTTTGCAAAACCGCCGCCGAGGTGCGCCGCCTCGAGAATGCATCCGGAACACCGTCCCCACTTCACGACGATCTCGAGCTCTGCGAACTGAACGCCCAACGCAACCTTCATCGCGACTGGGATCGGGCATTGGAATCGGCGCTGAAGTGTGTGGGGTCGTTCGGAGCTGATACAACACACCGGGTAAAAGCATCGATCACGGCGCTCAAGATTGCGACGAATGTCGGTCAGCTCGAACTGATGGATACCATCTATCACAATGCATCACAGTTAGCTCAATCAGAGGCCGTCAGTATTGTCGACAGGTTAACTCTGGCAATGGTATTCCATGCAATACGCGGGGATCCGGTCGTGGGCGCCGAAGTTGCCCGTGAGCTCTTGGACATCGCCGAGCGTACACTTCCGGAGCGACACCGGTTCGGTATCATGATTGACTGCGCGGGCGCGCTGCGCCGCGGAAGTGACACGGAAGAAGCCGCCGAAGTGTATACGACAATCTTTCACAGCGCAGTGAAGCTCAACTGTTTCGATGTCGTGTCGGAGGCGTGCCATCGACTAATCGAAATGCACTGCGACGAAGGTCGGATGGACCGTGCAGAGCAATGCGCAAACTCCTACCGATCCCTCCGGAGGCCGGCGGCGGAACTGCGCGCCGATCGGAATCTTCGGCTCGCGATTGCCAAAGTTTACGTCTGGCGGGAACAGTGGGAGGCGGCGACGGCGCTACTCGAAAAGCCGAAGTCCAAATTACCGTGGCAAGACAGGGTCGCGATGTTTCGCAGCGGCGCCTTGGCGATAAAACTGCGCCTGGACATCGGTCGTTCAGTACCACACGCAAGTATAGCGCGCCTAGTCGAAAATTTATCTACGCTTAGCTTCCGGTTACGCCGGACGGGAGCGCAGGATTACGAATGCTATTCGCTTTATCTGGGGTATGTCTATCTGGGCGACGCGGGCCGGGGCGAGGCCTTCCTTAGAACTTACGTCGAGAAGGAACGGCGTGATACGCGACCCATTGCGCCAGAAATCGCGGACGAACTACGACGACTGGCGGCTAAGCCTGCGACGCCAATCGGAGTCTCGGAACTTCCTGGGTGTGCGGTAGAGACTGATGAGCCGTGTGCTTGAATAATTCCCCAAACCGACCGCTGCTTAAGAGCGCATCACAAATCGTTGGATCAAACTGTCGACCCCGGTGCTTCATTAATTCTGATCGCACAGCGCCGGCATCAAGCGCCTTCCGGTATGGTCGATCCGATGTCATCGCGTCAATGGTGTCCGCGAACATAATTATGCGGGACGCCAAGGGTATCCGTTCTCCGGCGAGCCCGTCCGGATATCCGGTACCATCCCAGTTCTCATGATGGTGTCGCACCGCCGGCACTACATCACGCAACTGCGAAACCTTCGCGACGAGTTCTTCGCTCTTGATGGGGTGAGTCTGCATGATTGCATTCTCCTCCTCCGTCAATCTGCCTGGCTTGAGAAGGATAGGGGCAAACACCTCGTGAATCTTACCAACGTCGTGCAGCAGCGCAGCGATTTCAACTCGCTTTGCCACTACGGCCCGCAATCCGATAATCTGGGCGATGACTTTCGCATGTTCTGAAACGCGCCGGGAATGGCCAGAAGTATACGGGTCTCTCGCTTCAATCGCCGCGACCATGAGCTCGAGGAGTTCCTGATTCGCCTTTTCCAGTTGCAAATTGACGTTGTACAACTCGCGCAACCCTAGAAGCGTGACCGCAACCACAAACGCACCGGGAGCGCCATACTTCGCATATACCCAGGCAAGTCCTGCAATCATCGGCAACGCAATTACGTCGTACGCGAGCGTTCCGAGATTGTTTTCAACCCACACTTCGCTGAATGATCGATGTTCGCTTAACGAGACGACGCCGCTCACTGATGCGCTGTTTACGGCAGAGTATGCGACAAACAGCATCCCAAGCGCCAAGTACGGAAGGTCTGCCCCCGTGGAGAGCACCGACGTACCGCCAAACGCTCGGTAAACCAGAATTGCGGCGGCAATCGACAAGGTGTGCTGGCAGATATTGAATACGCCGCGCTCCCAAGGGCGGCGGCGAACAATCTGCACGATAACATTGACGAGAATTACACCCGCCGCGGTCACCCAATCCGGCGAAATCGCTGCACAAGCCAGGAAGGGTACAAACGACACCGAACCCGAGGTATGGCGAGCAAGGGTGTGACCCATTATGTGGGTTCCCAGTGCAATCACACTGAGTGTCGCCACAGCTCTGAAGTGGGAGGCATCCACGTGGGGTGCGATCCAGATCAGAAGAATCAACGCGGCGCCTGCAAGAAGCGCCGTTGTCAAAATGTACGTGCGAACTGATTCTTTCATATAATAGCGAGGACCCCCGTCCACGACCTCAAGTCCAGTCCTGCGAACCGCCGCCTGAAAGCA
>JBDTAB010000236.1:0-7510 GCA_039924865.1 Gemmatimonadaceae bacterium
GTAGGAATCATACCCCGTCGTGTCCTGAGCGCCATTGGGATGGATCATCTTCGCCCGATATCTGCCACCATACGTCGTGAACGACCATTTGTCCAGCGGGTCGATCAGCGTCGTCGCCTGCCCAAAAGCCGTGACGCCGAATTGCGTAATTTGACTCCCGGGCGCCTGGATGATCGCCACGATATCGCTTGTCGCCTTGGCATAAGGCGCTGTCGGGGATGTGGCTGTCGTCGGGACACCAATACCCTGCCACGCCGTGTAGTACGTGATTGGCGTAGCCGATGTCGTCCCACCCCCGCCTGCGTCAACCGGGATCGACGGCGACTGCAGGCTCGAGAGCTTGCCGTACACGTCATATCCCAAAGTGGTCATCGAGCCACCACGATTGGTGATCGTCGAGATTCTGTTCGAGCCGTCATAACCGAAGTACGTAGCCACCCCATCAGGATCCACCGATGAGTTGAGATTTCGGTTACTTCCCACAGATATAGTGGTAGTGCGCGAGGGCCCAGGACCTCCTGTTTCGGTTATCGATGACAGACCGTAGGTACCGTACGCAAACTGGATATACGGGACGCTCCCTCCTGCATTTCGGCGTGGATCAATGATCTGAGATATGCGTCCACTACCGTCATAAGTAATCGTCGTCGCTCGCCCATAAACATCGGCGACGGAAACCATAAATCCATTCGGATCGTACTGGGCCGTGTGCCCGTCAACGTACGTTCGCACATACCTGGAAATCGAATAGTTGTATGCAAGCGAGCTGCTGTCCGCGCCGCGATACGACGGAAACGCCCCAGTGAACAGAATGACCGACCCATCACCCTCATAAGTCAGACATCCTTGCGACCACAAGCAGCTCAGAATGTCGACACCAGCAACTGTCCAGCCGCGAGCGATCGGTGAACCGGTTTCGTCGTCTACAGTC
The DNA here is from genome assembly GCA_039924865.1 of Gemmatimonadaceae bacterium. Classification (GTDB taxonomy): domain Bacteria; phylum Gemmatimonadota; class Gemmatimonadetes; order Gemmatimonadales; family Gemmatimonadaceae; genus Fen-1247. The sequence goes on from JBDTAB010000236.1 coordinate 932, forward strand.
AATATCGTTGTGTAACTCAAGTTCGTCGTACTACCGCCGGAATAATGGACCGTGACGCTCACTACAACAGTGTAAATGTTTTGGCCTGCACCGCCTAGGGAAACCTGACCACCGAGCCGTACCGGCACGTTTCCCGGCGACAGGAAATGCAATGTCGACTCGCCATTCGTAAAGGTCTGCGTGGCGCCATTTAGCGTCGCCGACATATCATAGCTGCTGATCGGCGAACCGTCGGCAGCCGGACTCACAGTCGCGTAAATGAATGGCTTGGGATGCGCACGGTCCTCGTTGTAAACGAGAGTTGCGGCCCGTGCCTGCCCTAGCGTATAAAATGGGACCGTGGAAATGCTGGTACCAGCCGTGAAACAACTCGCGGCGCAGTTTCCTACGGCCTGGAACGACCCATAGACTGGTGTCTGCGCCGAGTCGATCTTTATAAGCGCCTGGCTATATACCGTCGTCGCGACGTCCACGTAGCCGCCGATATACACGCTCGCAATCCTGCCTCCGACGGTGCCCGTACCGCCCGGCCCACCGAGATGGAATGGCATCGCGATCGTAACCGGGTCCCCGGCACCAACAAAATGATAGCTGCCGCCAGTCGTGCTGCACGTCGAAACAACACCCGTACATTGGGCGGGCGCGTAGAATGTGTCGTCTATATATCCGTAGTTGAAGCCGCCGAAAACGGCCGTACTGCTGTAGTTGACGTGGATTTCTCCGCTCAGGCACGGATAGACAGACATCTCTACAGCTGCACACGAGTCCTGCGCGTGCAGCACCTTCACGGGCGTCGCCACAATCGCGACGCCCAGGACAAGGCCAAAGAACAAGGAGGCCTTGCGCATTGGCACCTCATGGGTATGCGTCATGGAATTGGTACCAGAGACGGGATCATCGACGCCTTGCGCGTCGAACCGGTAGTTGCAGTTCCGACCGCAGGTCGATTGACAGCCCCCGGATTGATCACACCCGCCGCATGCACCTGACGGATCGCGTTCAGGTATCGCTGCTTCTGCGCTGGCGTTAGGAGAGAATCCGCGGCTGCATGCTCAGCGGTCAGTATTGCCCGGAGCGTATCCTCGGTTGCTACAAGCGTCTCTTTCGAAGCGCTGCCATGTGTGACATCCTGCTCCAGCACGTTCAGCCTCGCCACGTAACCTTTGATCGCGGTTACGTACCGCGCCCGCACGTGCACTAGTCCCTGCTCCTGTGCGGCGGTGAGCCCCATCGCCTTGATCGCGAACTTCGCATCCTGCAATGCCGCGGAGCGAGACTTGAGACCCGGCGCGACTGCGATGCGCGACTCCGTTGGCGTAGCAGGTGCGGGTGGAGCGGGAGTATTCGTCACTCGCTGCGCAACGAGCAATCCCGGGCCTAGGCAAATACACGCTGCGCCTGAGACGTGGACGATCAAGGAGCGAATCGACACATGGCGTTGAATGCTGACGTTCGCGACACAACGTGGGATGAGGCGCATGGCATCAAAATCCGATTGGTGATGTTTGCCTGCACAAACTGGCCAGCAGCTCGATATTGCGCTGCGCGACCAGGAATTCATCACCACTAGAAAGCAACGCGTATGCCGCGCCCTGCGAGCGTTTTACCGCGTCATTCCGCAGCTGGCAACCTGTTGCGCCGCAATCAGTTGACAAAATGTGATGAGGTGATGTTGAAGCAACCATGGGTGTAGCACCACAGAGCAACTCGCAGTTGTGGGGTGTAGCGCTACATCTCTTACTCAGCCGCCATTCCATCGGATATCCGGTGCCAGATGTTGCACCATGCAAACCGGGACGAACATGCTGCCACGCATGAAAAATGCTGCTCAGCACGACAGCTCAACCCGCGTCACCGTCGTCGTCCCGATCAGCGAGTGACGAACGAGTGATGGTCGAGTGCAGCAGAAGTCGAGCGCGACCGATTGCCTATCGACTTCGGTGGGAACAGCCCCACAGTACCATGACCTTGGGACAGTTCTTCATGTACGGGTGTGGAGCGCCGATGGTTTGCATCATGCAAGATCCGCAATCACAGCAGAGCATTTGACGCCATGCGGGCAAAGCGTCCATCTTATTCCCGTAACAAGGGATGGACCTTAGAGACTACCCCCCTCGGCGGCCTTCAAAAAATCTGGACAGCCTCCGATAATGGCGCACATCGGACACCGGAGGCGGGCCTACGGCGTGGCACTCCGATGCCATCCCTTATTCCTCGCGCTCCTTCAGGGGCTGCGAGTTCCGCGAGCCCTACGCCGAGTGATCCGCTCCCACATCGTGTTCGTATCCGCACCCTATCGCCGAATTCGGGTGCATGGTCCCAAAGAGGGAGTAAAGAGGGACCAAGTACGACAAATCGCGACAAGCACACCGAGTACGCCACGAGTTAGCCCGTGTACAACAAGCCAACTCCCTCTGTATCAGGACTGAAAATCCGCGTGTCGGCAGTTCGATTCTGCCCCTGGCCATTGGAAGCGGAACATCTTGATAAATGAACCAGTTGCTGGTTTAGTGCGCCCGGCTGATGGCCGGGCATTTTGTTTTCCATTGCCGCGCCTCGCTTCTAATTGAACCTCCTGTTGCTCACCCGGCGGCATCGCTATCATCTCCGGGTCCAGTGATATGGTTATGATAGCCGGTCATTGACAAGTGGCTATCATAGCCAGATCAGACGGAAGTCTCTATTATGGTGATGATGGAATCAACTCTGGATGGAGTCGCTTACCATGGCTGACCTCACGCTCGGCAGTCCCTAGGCACCATATGGACTCCGTGATGACCCGTTCTTTCAGCAGCCGCTGCAGCCTATAGCTGATGATGATGCTCTGCGGCCGATCACGCTCTTCGTTGGCCGGGAACACGAGTTGAAGATGATCGCTCAGCAGGTGTTGGGGAGCTCAGCCTCGCGAGCCATCGTCGAGGGAGGTGCAGGCGTTGGGAAGACAAGCTTCGTGAGTCGTATCAAGTCCGAACTTGGGACGCGCGGAGTACTCATGCACGCCGATCCAGTACGAGTGCGCGCTGGGATGACTGATCAACAGTTCATGGCCGAAGTACTGAAGGTACTACTCCAGATCCACGCTACAGTAGCTGTCGAAAACACGGCCGGCGGCCTCAGGAAGGCAGGGCGCACACTCAAGCAGGACGTGGCGCTCGACGCGGAGAGTGCCTTCTGGCGGCGCGTGGGCCGGCTGATCCGGGGCGAGGACAGTATATCTGGCGGGATGACGGTCATGGCAGGGGGCGGGCAGCGAGCGCACATCCGCATTCCCGCGGAGATCTCCGATCTCTCGCTGTTCGACGAACTCGCGAAAGCCGTCGCGTACCTGGCGAAGGGCGGAAAGAAAGTTCTGATCCACGTGAACAACTTGGAGAACCTCACGCTCGAAGCGGCGGCGGATGCAGCACGCCTGATGCAACAGATACGAGACTGCTTTCTGGTCGACCACAGTCACTGGTTGTTCGTCGGTACGACGGGCATTGAGCAGCAAATCTTTCGCGCGTCAGAGCAGGTGAACGGGATCGTTCCTTTCGCCGTACCGCTGGATCCGCTGGCCCCGGATGAAGTCGCCGAACTCTTGCGTCGACGTTACCACCATTTGCAGAAGGGGATTCATGTCACGCCGCCTATAGACCCGAATGACGGCGCCACGCTGTACCGGCGCTACGACGGTGAGCTTCGCACATTCCTGAGTCTACTCAGTAGCAATAGCAGGAAATCGACATCCTAGCGTGTTCCCTGACCCATTCAACATTCACCGCGCCGTAACATGCTCAAGTCCTCGGTGCTAGCCGCTGCCTCCACGCATCGAACTCAAATGGATGCACACCAAACCGAACCGCATTCGCTTCCGTGAGGCTCTCGAATTCTTTAAGCACCAGCTCCACGAACCTGTCCTGCTCAGCGACACCGACGGACTCCGGCATTGCACGCCGAATCGAAGACGCGTTCGTGTCCGCGCGCTCGTTGACGATCGTGCGAATCGTCTGCCCAAGCGCGATTCTGTGACGCAGGCGAAACAGGTCGGGGTGTGCGACCTGTCTCTGGACCGTCGCATACTGCTGGCAGGAACGTTCGTAACCCCAGGTGAACACGTCTCGCAGCAACTCGACTCGCTGCAGTTCGTACACTCCGAGAAGCCCTTCTATGTACGCATTTGCAGGCACGTCCAGAAACGAGAGCGGGACCAGATTGTGTTTTATGAGTGGGATGTTCGCAGCCAGACGTGACACTCGTTTATTGGCATCTTCGAAGGGCTGTAGATAGGGCAGATGCACCATCAGGAAGAACGCCTGCTCGAACGGATCGAGTATCTCGTCCGCCATCTCCAGCACGATAGCGAATAACTCTTCGACCTGCTGCGGGAGGACGAGCGGGACGTAGACGCTCCCGCCGATTCCCACCGCGCACGTGCGCAACGCGCCGCACGCCCGCGGGTTAGCCATCAACCCGTCCGACAAAAGAGCGTGAAGCTCGATGATCGTTCGTGGCTTGACCGCGATTTCATCAGCGTTGTTGACGAGATACTGAATCGCGGCCTTGTGGTTGAGGATCATCTGCGTTTCGACCGCATCCTTCCCCTCGGCCGCCTGACCGGCGTTGATGAGGCGCTCGGTGTCGAGCCGAGAGTAAGTGTTCCCCTCGAGACGTGAAGACGCCCACGAGAGATCGATAAGGAGGCGGTCGAGTATGTGCTGTGCAAACGTCCCGGCTGGTGCTTCGCCGGTCGGCGACCGTCCGACCTGATGGAACTGCTCGCGAAGGTTTTGCGGTAGATACGAGGTGACGTTCGGTGTGTACGCATTGAGAAATTCGGTTTGATAGCCGATCGGTTTACGTGCGATGATCGGTTGCCGAACGGCAGCCTTGATTTCCTCCGCAGCTGCGGAGAGGGGGATGCTCACCGTAATTGCGACGTCCGGCACCACCCATCGCGCCGATGCGGGTTCCGGAGTTTGAGACACCTCGCCGGCATCGCCAACTGCGTTGGCTTGCTCCGCCGGATGCGCGACATGATAGCGCGCCCATCGCCGAGTCCCAACAACCCCGAGACGGCCTCGTGCGACTAGCGTCTCAAGCCGCCGCTGTAACGTACGTCTCGATAGTACTGGCCTGAATTCGCGCTGGATCTCACTTATAGCAGCGCCGTCAGCAAACCGACCGACGATCCCAACAAGTCGATCCAGCTCAACTTCCAGTTGAAGTCTGCTCATGCTGTCAGCTTTGGTGGCGCGTACATGAATCTATGCGTCATTGGATGGCTCACAGGTAATTCTATACGTCATATCCCGAGAAAGCAACAGCGCGCATTCCATACTTGATGGTGTGAGAATAATCTATGCGCCATCACTACGTCTATTATGCGCCATCCATGGCGTTTATTACGCCACCTTTCGCGCCACTCCGTACCGTCCGTCGCGCTCCACCATGAGCTCGCCCACCAGTGCCATAGTCGAAATTCGGCAGAGAGTATCAAAATCCCGCACCGATCGATGGCGTACATAACGCGAACATCCGTTGTTGTATCTCTCCGCCATGCGTTGCTTCCATGCAGCACTCTCAAAGAAGGCAATATTCAGTATGCACGCACCACCGGGAATATCCGCCAATCCTGCCACCATGCGCACGCCCCACCCTCTCGATCGTATCATCTGGGAATCGCTCACCACACACCATCTTCCGATTTCCATTGGAGATGATCGCGCCCGCCGCTACCCGCACGAGGTAGCTCCCTTTGCGGCGACGGTCGACGATTCCCCGTCAAGCTGGCAAGCACTGCACAACCTGTTGGAGCCCCAGGAATCGGCCGTGCTGTTCACGATTGATGAGCCCGACCCGCCCGGCGAGTTCGAGGCTGTAAAACGCATGACCCTGGACCAGATGTTCGGCCCTGTCCACGGCGAGCCGGCAGCTGCAACTCCGATCGCTCCGCTGGGCGTCAGTGACCTGGATGATATCATGGCGCTGATCAAGCTCACGAACCCGGGTCCGTTTCGCCCCAGAGCGCTGGAACTGGGACGCTATTTGGGCGTGCGCGTGGATGGCCGGCTCGCGGCCATGGCAGGAGAGCGAATGCATCCTGATGGTTACGTGGAACTCAGCGCCGTCTGCTCGCACCCGGATTTCCGCGGGCACGGCTACCCTAAGGATCTCATTCTCACGCTCACGTGCGACATTCAGGCACGCGGTGAAATGCCAATGCTCCACGCCGCAAGTCAGAACGACGCGGCTATCTCACTGTACCGAAAGCTCGGATTCGTAACACGCACGGCTATCCGGCTCACTGTGGTGCGTCGCATTGCCTGAGATGCTGTAAACACACCGCGGCAGAGTGCGGTTACGTTTGCACTTGCTGCGGCAGTGCGGCAGACTGTGACCGAGTCCGCGTCGCCATGGCAACAAGCCCGAGCACCACGACGTTAATACCAAGCGCGACAAAGCCCACGTTCAGGTCCTTCACGACCTGCGGCGCGCCCGGCAGAAGCGTTGCTACACTGGCACTCGTTACAGTCAGGAAGACCACCGTAGCTTCGCCGGCAACAATACCAGCGATCACGCTCGCTGCACTCGCGCGCGGAG
>JBDTAB010000237.1:0-13235 GCA_039924865.1 Gemmatimonadaceae bacterium
CATCCTTTATGAGCAGCCAGGATTCGGACGGAACGCCCTCGTCATCCCAGGCGCAGCGGCTCAGTGAATCCTGCTGGAGCCGGTCGGCCTGGATGTTCATCAGACGCGAACCGTACTTGAGCTTGCCCATCATCTTCTCGGGTGGCGCAACAAAGCTCGTTCCAGCGTAATTCGCCTCGTAGCCACGTGCGCGATCGAGCTCTGTCGGGTGTCCGACGGACTCATGGATCGTGAGCCAGAGGTTGGTTGGATCGAGGATCAGATCGTATCGACCGACATCGACTGAACGTGCCGTAAGTTTTTCGGCGGCGAGAGCAGCCCACTTTGGAGCGTTGCCCGGCATGTCCAGTGCGGTCACGTATTCCCACCCCGACCCGCGCGGGGCCAACTCTTCGGTGTATGACTGAAAGTCACCGTCACCGATAGCTGTGACAGTGAATGAAGGACCGACACGAACGAACGTCTGGGTGACGAGTGTACCGTCTGTCGTGGCGAGGGTCTTTTCTTCGCGCAGGAGCGCGAGGCCTGAATTTACAAAGCGAACGCCGGGAATTTTAAGTGCGGCTTCGTTCGTCGCGAGGAGCAGCGCAACCTTGTCTTCAATCGGAACGTCGATGGGGTCCTGTTGAACGGGTGTTCGCCATGATCCCGTTACGGCGGCGGTTGGAGCCAGAACGACTGGAGTGCGTTGGACCGCACCCGCAGCACGCGCAACTCTCACGGCTTCCTGCGCGACGCGCACTGCACCTGCGCGCGAGACATCCCGTGTTGCAGCGAACCCCCATGCACCATTGACGATGGCGCGAACTCCAATACCGAACGATTCGGAATCGCTGACGCCGGTGATTTGGTGTTCACGGGCGGCGACGAATTGGCGGCGGTAGCGGCCGACGCGCGCATCGGAATACGAGGCGCCGCCGTCCTTCGCAGCCTGGATTGCGACGAGGGCAATTTCGTTTGCCATGGGATCGCCGGGATCGTTACGGACGGACCGAATGAGAGATTCCGCGCGCGCGGCGTGCGATGCCCCCGCGACGGCAACGGCGCCGAGTGCGGTGTTTTTGAGGAAATCACGTCTGCTGGTCATGGGGTCTCGGTGTGCAAGGTCAGAGATCGAATAAAGATCGTGCGTGTAAACGCGGCCAGTAAGGTCGTACGAAAAGAAAATGTGCGTCGTTGAGAGATCGGTGCGTTACACCGAAAAAAAAGGGCGCCTCGTCAGAGGCGCCCTCAACAAACCTGAATTTCGGAAAGGAGCCCCGCCGCTATTGGAATGTGATAAACAGCGGTGATGGTTTGAGTTTGACCACTTCCTCGCGTGTCAGCATCGGATGGTCGTTCTTGTAGAAGAGCTTGAATCCATCAAACTGGACGGGCTGCATTGACTCGTATGCCTTGTAAGAGTCTCGCTTGAGTTGCGGCGGCCCGAATCCGTCCATGTTCATCACGAATTGCACTTCCGGGACCGGCTTGATGTCGCGGTAGTGGGTAACCATTCCCTGCGTGTAGCGGTGAACGACCAGGATTTTGGGGGGAAGCTTGTTATCCTTGACGAGCTTCGCAAGAGCGCCTATGGCGTAGTTGATCTCGACGGCGTCCATGACACCTACCTTGCGTCCCGGGTTGTAGCCCTCGGAAGCGTGGTGCATTGAGAATTCCGGGTCCAGCGCCAGATGTACATACGGACGCTTGAGATAGGGAATCAGAGGTTGTAGTTCGGATTGAACGGTGCTCTTTCCGATCTGTACGTCAAGAAAGATCAGGTAACCCTTACTCTGGGCGAGATTGCACCAGTAGGTGATGAGGGAATCCGTCATGCGCAGACGGTACAGGCCGTTCTTGCCGGGCGCTCCCTGTGCGACGGAGACGATCAGGTGAAAACCCGGGATGACAGGAGTCGCCGGATCGGCAACCTGAAACTTGTGCACTTCCTGCTGAAGTTTCGCGATCATTTCCGCCTGCGGATATTCTCCAAGAACGCCCATCTTCTTCGAGAGAGGATTGCCGTAAAAGACTACAATCCGGTTCTTTGGAAGGAGCGAGTTTGGAAGCGGCGCGACTGTATATGCAGGGGTCGGCGGTTCCTTCACGCGCGGTACGGTGTCCTTGGGAACGCGCGCGCGGGAAGTCGTAACGTGTTTTTTGGTGGCCTTGCGGTGATGAACTGAATCGACTGCCGTACCCTGCTGAAACAAGGTGTAATTCGCAAGCGACGTTGATGGCGAAGCAGCAAGGGACGCAACTGCTAAAAGGGTTGCGAGGATCACTCTACTGGCGCTCCAATTGATTTCCATTCGCGCCATCCACCGGCCATGGAAGCGACATTCTTGTAGCCCATCTTCTGGAGTGCATCAGCGGCGAGCACCGAACGAAAGCCACCGCCGCAATAGAGAATCAACTCGGCGTTTCGGTCAGGAATCTGCTCCTCGATATCACGCTCGATGATGCCCTTGCCCAGATGTATTGCGCCGGCCACGTGTCCCGCGTTCCACTCGTTATCCTCGCGGACATCAACAAGGATCGTGGAGGGGTGTTCGCTGATTCTGGCGCGAGTCTGCTCCACGCTCACGTCATGAACGGTTGCGCGCACGGATTCAATGAGTTCCAGAAAAGCTGGAGAGTGTGCCATGAAAGATTGAAAAGGGTTGAGAAGAGAATGCTGAAGATTAAGGCCTAGCAGACAAACGGTGGCCGTATCGCCGAGGAATCGTCGAACGAAGGCGGTGCATCGCGGACAGCACGAAGTTTCAGGGCAAACATGCTGCCACCACCGGTTCTCGGAGAGTAGTCGACGATTCCGCCCTGAGCTTCGGCAAGTGACCGTGCAATCGCCAACCCGAGTCCTGTGCCATGTACCGTGCGGGCGGTCGATGCGTGACGGTAAAACGGTTCGAAGATGGATTCTGCATCGGCGAGCGGAACCCCCGGCCCTCTGTCTGCCACGCTGAAGACTAACCAATCATCAAGCCGCATAACAGCTAGTTCGACAGGTGCGTCAGCTGGCGAGTACAGCAACCCATTGTCGATAAGGTTGGTCAGGATGCGCAAAGACTCGACGAAGTCGAACATTCCGACTAGTGCCGGCGCGGAGTAATCGATCTCCACTCGCACACGATCGGCTCCTTCGGTACCTCTCAGCTCCTGCATGAGAGCCCCTATGAGATCCTCAGCCGTATTCAGCTCGATGGTGAGAGGAGAGGAGCCGGCATTCACGCGCGACATGTCCAACAGGTGAGCAACCATCTTGCTGAGCCGTTCAGTCTGTGCAACTATGATCGCCGCATTGGCATCGCCTGATGCGGCCGCGTCCTGCGCGAGGGCTCTGATGCTTGTAAGCGGTGTTCGGAGGTCGTGGGAGACCGACGCAAGCAGTATGTCCTTGAAGCGGGCAGCCTCGCGGAGCGCGGCGGCGTGACTCGCCTCGGAGGAGAGCCGCTCCACTTCTTCGGTTCTTGCACGCGCTTGAGCGGCCTCTTCCTGTGCGCGCACCAGCAGGTAGGTGGTGGTACCGGACGTCGCGAAGAAGGCAGCCAGAACAACCGCGTCAATCGGCTTGGTGAGCGAGAATTCGTCGAAGGGATACTGGAAGTAATAGGAAACGAGTATCGTAGCCGCGGCTGCCAGCGTGAATCCGAGTGGGCGTCCGCCACTCACACTACCGCCAAGCACGACGAGCAAATAGATAAGGACGACGTGCGCCTGACTCTGCTGCGCCTCCCTCATCATGTGCATGATAACGGTGGCCAGTACGAGCAAACCATACCACAGCACGACCGAAACGGCCGTACGCGTTCGGATTCGCGTCATGCTTTCTACGGTGGGTATCAGGCTGTTTCTTGCGTCATCGGAATGCCGAATCGGTAACCAACGCCGGGTTCCGTGATTATTACGTGCGGCTGTGCCGGGTCGCGCTCTACCTTGCGCCTGAGGTTGGTGATATGCACGCGGAGATACTGGCGCGCGTCGCCAAACTCCCTGGCCCAGACGGCGTCGAAGAGTTGCTGGTGTGTGTAAACACGGCCCGGGTCGGCGGTGAGGGCACGTAGTATTGCCCATTCGATCGGCGTCAGCCGAATTGTGTCGCCATCGCGATGCACACGGCGTGAGGTGAAATCGATCGATACGCCATCGGCTTCCACGATTCCCGACGTTCCGGGGCGAGCTGTACGGGCTCGGCGTATCTGCGCAGCAACTCGTGCGGCAAATTCCGATGAGCTGAACGGCTTGGTCACATAGTCGTCCGCCCCAGCATTTAGAAGCGCCACCTTGTCAGATTCGATATGTCGTGCAGTGAGCACTACGATCGGCGCGAGCGAATGCGATCTGATCGCACGGCAGAGATCGAGGCCGGATTGATCCGGGAGCCCGAGATCCAGTACGATAAGATCCGGTGTCTGAGCTCGTACTGCGGCGAGCGCACTGCGGCCATCCACTGCGTCGATAACCCTTGCCACAGTTGAACGGAGCGCCGAATGGACAGCGTGCCGAATTTCAGGCTCATCATCTATGACCAGCACCGTAGCATCTGTCCTGGTTGGATGCATTACCATGGGATCGTGAATCCCGGCCGCAGCGGCCAGTTCAAGTTGCGCCAATGACTTCAGTTCCAGACCACTCGGCGCCGGGATCTAATACCACAGGATCGGATATCCGGGCCGCCTCTACGCACAGCATGGTGAGATAATCAACCGGCTCCATATCGCCGAGCGAAACCGAACCCTCGCGCCATGGGTTCCAGACTACCCAGTCTCCGAATCCATCGGCTCCTATTACCGTGGAACTCGATCCTATGGCGGATGATATGCCGACTTGCCGAGGTCCGGAGGTGTAGATCCGATCCGTCTCGCCATCGATCCTCAAGGCGGCGCTCTCCTCAACACAGCGGGCCCGCGCTGCCATCTTGTCGATGTATATCAGGCTGGCCAACCCCTCGACCGCCGCACGTTGGATGTCGGTGACGGCGAAGTAATTGTGGAGTGCGGCAGTAAATGAGAACGGGGAATCGCCACTGTTGGTGATCGACAGAGAGACGGTCAGCATCTCCGCGAGGTTTACGGTTAGTTGCGCGACAAAACGGTATGGCCAGATCGCGCGAGTCCGCTCGTCGTCGGTGATCCGGAAGGTGGCGCTCGAGCCGAGGTGCGCCACGAGTGACCACCGTCGCGTTCGGAGGAAGCCGTGTTTGGGGAGCGGTCCCGTCCCGAACTGCGGGAAGATGACCGGAATTCCGCCCCGGATCGACTCGCCAGGGCCGTAGCGAGCCAATGAGCTCAGATACAAGCGTTCCTGACCGCTCGCGTCCAGCCAACTGACCACATGGGCCCCATGGTGAGTGATGCGGGCGGTGGCGCCGGATGTGTGGACCAAAGTCACGGCGTCCTCCCCGCTTTCCGAAGTGCCGCGGGTGCCTGTCTCCCCCTTTTTGTACATCACTTAACGGTGTCGCTGATCATTCGCCTTTCGAACGAGTGTCCGACTGCTCAATGTCGCTTGAAGTACTGCACATCGTGTTCGTGTTTCTCGGCCGCTGCGCGTGTTGTAAAGGTACCCAGATTTCGACGCTTTCCTGTTTTCGGGGTGGTCTTTGCAAATTGGCCAGTCTTGGCGCGGGCCGGCAACGCATTGGCCCTACGAGGTGGACTCCAGCAGCCTGATCGCGCGCATTGCATCGGAGTGTTGAACTGCGAGTCGGACACCGTTGGAGAATGTGAGGGCCGGGTAGGCCCCTCCCGCGTCATCACCGATGATTATCGAGCGGATGCCGTTGGCGTCGAGTGCAGCCTGAGCGATGTGCGCTGAGATCGCATCGCTAAAAATCCGGATGACCACCGGATCATCACTATTGGCTTCTGTCACTGGAATTCGCCGATAAACGCGATTTCGGGGGTGAGTTCGTGGCCCAGCTCGTCCTTCACCCTTCTCTGCACTAATGCGATCAACTCTCGGACGTCATGGGCAGTTGCGCCGCCGAGGTTGACCATGATATTGGCGTGAATGTGCGAGATCTGTGCGCCTCCAATACGGTGGCCCTTGAGGCCGAGCTTATCGACAAGCCTGCCAGCGCCGACTCCTTCGATCTTACGGAAGATCGAACCAGCCGAAGGGTGAAACTGGAGCCATGGGTGCCTCGCACCACGCCAGCTGAGGTTTTCCTGTATGACGCGGTGCATTTCAGCGGGATCGCCGGCTGTGAGTTGGAAGGTGACGGCCAGCGCGTAATCGGCCTGATGATGAAAGATCGAATCATCGTATCCGAATTTGAGATAGTCTGTCCCGACGGTCAACCGATCGCCTACCGCGTTCAGGACATCACAAGAACTTACAATTTCCGCGATGAACATCGTACGCTCGCGTTGCGGTGCGGGGCTCAGAAAGTGAAGGTTTTGCCAGACGGCGCCACCGACAGTGCTCGGGATTCCAACGTAATGTTCAAGGCCGGACCAGCCACGTTCGACTGCTTGTGGAATCAGATCGCCCATGACGACGCCGCTCTCCGCACGAAGGACCCCGTTGTCGGAAAATTCGATCTGGTTTGCGCAATTGTGAATTACCAGACCACGAAAGCCGAGATCGCCGACGAGAATATTTGCGCCGAGCCCGAGTACGAAGAATGGAATCCCAGCTCGCCGGGCGACGCTGATTGCATGCGCCAGATCTGCGGCAGAGGTCGCGGAATAGAAAAGGTCAGCCGGACCGCCGATGCGGAAGGTCGTGTAGGGTGCGATCGGCTCATCGCGAGTCAACCGTGCGTGGTCCAGTTGCGACGCGACTTCGTCGTACGCGTATTTTGTAGTCGGCACGATGTCGCCGTTGTTCAGCTCAGTCACAGTTACCAAGCCTTGCTGTGCGGTCGCATGATCCATCAAATATACGGCGGTAAGGGCACGCTCCAATCGATCATTCAATTCGTCAGGGAATCGTAATGCCAGGACTTGTAACAGTTCGCCGTGCCGTGGGGATGTGCACATTGACCGCATTTTCGTTTGCTGCCGGGATGGTCGCCACACTGGGCTCTGCGAGTTTGGCGAGCGGACAGATCGCGCAGGAGCGCGTGGATCTGGGCGCAATGGTGCGGATACGCCAGGAAGGGCTGGAACGTTCACGGATTCCCGAACTTGCGCGCCATCTTACCGAGGTAATCGGTCCGAGACTGACCGGCTCACCGGGGATGAAGGCAGCGAATGAGTGGACTGCGGCGACGCTGCGTTCCTGGGGGCTCAGTGGAGTCGCCATAGAGCCATGGGGGCGTTTTGGGCGAGGGTGGGAGAATATCGCGTACGAGGGGCGCATTCTCACCCCGTACAGCCAGTCCATGCCAGGCCAGCCAAGCGCATGGACCGGGAGCACCAAGGGGACGGTAACTGGCCCTGTCGTGGTGGTCGACGGCGGAGTGGACAGCATCGCAAAGTATGGTTCGAAGTTGCGTGGCGCGTTCGTGCTGATTACGCCGCCGCGTCCGCTACCGCCCGAGTTCACCGGACGTGAGCGGCGCATCCCTCTGGACTCTCTTTTCGCGCCAGTGCATCAGAGGACGGGCTCACAGATCGGATGGGACACGCTTCTGGTAAACGTTCAGAAGCAGCAGGCGCACCGCGACTCGCTGATAAGCGCCGCCGGTGTGGCTGGCGTGATATCGGGCTCGGGGAGTCCTTACGGAACGATTCGCGGTGGCGGAGATTGGGCCGCGACAAATCCTGCGGCTGCCATCCCGGTGCCTACTGTGATCATTGCTCAGGAGCAGTATAACGAGATGTACCGCAACGTTACGAGCGGCGCGCCGGTAAAAGTGCAGCTCAACGTACAAAATCGGTTCCTGACCGATGATCTGAACGCGTACAACACACTTGGCGACATTCGCGGCACCGACAAGCCGGATGAGTACGTAATGATTGGTGCACACCTCGACTCCTGGCACTTTGGAAATGGCGCAACCGACAACGCCGCCGGCTCTGTGGTAATGATGGAGGCGATGCGGATTCTCAAGGCGTTGAATCTTCAGCCGCGCCGCACGATTCGCATCGCGCTATGGAGCGGTGAGGAGGAGGGGATTTACGGGTCGCGCAACTGGATCAAGAGGCACCCGGAGATGGTTCCGAAGATCTCCGCGTACCTGAATCTTGATAATGGAACCGGCAAGATTCGCGGCATCTGGGATCAGTCGAATGAAAAGGCCGTGCCGATCTTCGAGCAAATACTGTGGCCGTTCCGGGACCTCGGAGTCGTCGCCGTACGGCGTGGCAACACCGGGAGCACCGACCACGTGTCATTTGACGATGCAGGGATCCCGGGTTTCAACTTCATTCAGGATCCAATCGAATACGATTTGCGGACGCACCATTCTTCCAATGATGTGTATGATCACCTCGAGCTCGACGACCTGAAGCAGGCTGCCGTGGTGGTTGCGGCGACTGCGTACGAGCTCGCCAACAGAGACGAGATGTTTCCACGCAAGTGAGGAAAATGAGAGCGGGTGTATTTCAAAGAGTTTCGAGGGTGGTTATCGCTGCCGCACTTCTCCTTCCGGCTGCGGTCACAGCGCAGCGGGCAGAACTTGAGAAGATCATACAGCGTCGCGTACTCCCCAACGGGTTGGAAGTGATCGTAGTCGAGAATCACGGAGTTCCCCTCGCGACGGTTGAGGTCAACGTTCGAAATGGCTCGTTCACGCAAACGCCCGAGTACGCGGGGCTTGCGCACATGTACGAGCACATGTTTTTCAGAGCGAACGCGCAGTACCCAGAGAGCGAGATGTATCTCGACAGAGCTTCACAGCTGGGGGCCGTTTTCAACGGTACGACGCAGGAGGAGACCGTGAGCTACTATCTGACGGTTCCCGCCGACTCGGTGCGTGGCGCCATCGAATGGTTGACGCCGGCATTGCGCGCTCCACTCTTTCTGGAGAGCGAGCTTGCGGTAGAGCGACAGGTAGTGATCGGTGAATACGACCGTAACGAATCGAGTCCATTCTTTCAGCTACAGCGACAGATGGACATGAAGCTGTACCCGGGCAATTACTCGCGGAAAAACGTGATCGGCGATCGTAAGGTTGTGGCGACGACGACGCCGGACAAGATGCGCTACATACAGCACAAGTACTACATCCCGAACAATTCAGTACTGATTGTTGCGGGTGACGTACAGCCGGACAGCATTTTCAGCATCGCCGAAAAGCAGCTTGGAGGTTGGGAACGCGGGCCGGATCCGTTCGTAACAGATCCGATACCGGATATCCCGCCACTTACCTCGAACGATGCAGTGGTGGCGGAGGCTGACGTAAATGCGGTAACTGTGTTGCTGCAGTGGCAGGGGCCGAGTGTTGGCAAGGATCCCAAGTCGACATATGCCGCGGATGTGTTTTCGGATTTGCTGAACGACCCCCAATCGCGGTTTCAGCAGCGCCTCGTAGACAGCGGTCTATGGCAAGGGGTGACGGTGAACTACTACACGCTCAACCACACGGGTCCGATCACGATAAGCGGTCAGACATCGCCAGAGAAATTGCGCAAGGCACTTGCGGCACTCAATTCGGAGGTCGGCAAGCTCGGTGACGCGAATTATTTCGATCCAGAGGATCTCAAGGCGGTCCAGGCGCATCGCGCCGTAACGTCGGCCTTCGGGCGTGAGCAGGCTTCGGCGTTCGCGCACACCCTCGGTTTCTGGTGGAGTGTTGCGAGCTTGGAGTATTACATGGGCTACGTAGACAACATGGCGCATCGGACAACGCAAGACCTTAGTGCGTATGCAGACAGATATATCGTCGGAAAGCCGCACATTACTGGGGTTCTCATATCTCCGGATGGCCGTAAGCGCATCAATCTTACAGTGGACGAGCTGAAGTCCGGAGCAAGCAAGTGATGCGGCGCCGAATCGTGATGACGGTCTCCCTGGTGTGTGCGGTGTGCATGTCCGTGACGTCCGCACATGCCCAGACTGCGGCCGACACGCTGACATCCAGCTTTGTCGTCGATGGAATTCAGGTGATTCTTAGGCGTAATGCTTCCAGTAACGTGGTCGCGGCCAATGTTTACCTGTTGGGTGGCTCTCGACAGTTAACACAGGCAACCAGCGGTATAGAGCCATTCCTTCTGGCGGTATCCGAGCGCGGTACGCTGCACTATCCCAAGGCGGATCTCCGCAGGAAGACGTCGATGCTGGGTGCCGATTTCGTGATAGATCCCGGTGTCGATTGGACGATGTTCGGCGCGCGCACCATTACGAGCATCATGGATTCGACCTGGGCCATATTTGCGGACAGGTTGATGTACCCCGCGATCCAGCCAGCTGAAGTGGAGCTCGTGCGTGCGCAATTTGCGAGTGGAGAGCGGCAGCAGCGCGACGATCCAGATGCATACGTATCGGACCTCGCGGACAGTATTGCATTCGCTGGCCATCCGTACTCAGTTTCACCAACCGGGAACGCAACTTCGCTCGCGACCATTTCCGCCGCTGATCTGCGAGCGTACCAGAAAACGCAGTTCGTGAAGTCCCGTATGCTGGTGGTTGTGGTCGGAGACGTAACAAGAACGCATCTGGAGCGCTTGATTCATGCGACTCTCGGACATCTCCCCGGAGGGTCGTACAGATGGACGCTTCCAGATCCGATACCGGTTGCTCCCACATCTGCCGTGTTGGTGCAGCGCGATCTGCCAACCAACTACCTGCTCGGATACGTCGCCGGCCCGCTCGCGTCTTCGCCAGATTATACAGCGCTCCGAGTCGCATCGACGGTCCTGACCGGCCAGATGTTCGCTGAAATCCGCGGGCGGCAGAATCTCACGTACGACGTTCATGCGCCGTTTCTCGAGCGTGCAGCGAGTGCTTCTGGCCTCTACGTCACAACGGTCTCGCCAGATACTACACTCAAGTTGATGAAGTCGTTCGTCACACAGCTACAGACCGAAACAGTCACGGCGAATGGACTGCAGCGGCTGGAGCTGCAATTCATAACGCAGTACTTTCTGGATAACGAGACGAATGCTTCACAGGCCGATTTTCTGGCCAGAGCGCAGTTGTATCAGGGCGATTACAGGCGCGCCATGTCATTCGTGAAGGACCTGAGATCCGTGACTCCGACAGCGGTCCAATCTGCCGCACGGACGTATTTCAAGAACTTCCATTGGGCGTATCTGGGCGACACGACCAAGGTCGATCGCCGTTTGTTGTTGGGTTTCTAACCTCGTTTAACGGGCACGACTTGCAATCGCGTGGCGCAGGTCATTGAGCATGATTCCGTGCGCTCGTAGCGCCACCAGCATGTGATATGTGACATCGGCCGCCTCCTCCACGGCGCGTTCGCGATCGTCATCTGCGAGTGCCAGAATAAGCTCGGCGGTTTCCTCGCCGAGCTTTTTCATGCGGAGGTTGCGATCACCCAGCAGCCGGCGTGTATAGCTGTCTCCGGAAGCTGCCGATGTATCAGTCGGCACACGAGACTCGATGACTGCCGCGAGCGCCGTGAGCGCATCACCGTTGGATGATTCGTCGAAGCAGGACGCTGTCCCCGTGTGGCATGCGGGGCCGGCTGGTTTCACGCGCGCCAGCAAGGCGTCACGGTCACAATCAGCGGCAAGTGAAACGACGTGCTGAGTGTTACCGCTAGTTGCTCCCTTGTGCCAGAGTCCTCTGGTGCGCGAGCGATAATGCATTTCACCGGTCTCTAGCGTTTTCGCGAACGCTTCTCGATCCATCTGCGCCAACATCAACACTGCTCCAGATTCTGCGTCCTGGGTAACGACAGTAACAACGCCGCCGCCCTTGTCAAAATCGAGATCGTCTGCGGTCACTGAGTCTGTCCTATCAGGATGTTACGGACTGGGGCGGCAAGCAGCGCGTTGGTCGCGATTGCGTCACCTCCGAATGCGGTCGCAACACCGCTCCAGTCCGTAAAGGAGCCACCGGCTTCGGTCACTATTGGATACAGCGCAGCGGTATCCCAGGGTGACACGACGTCATCGATCATTACCTCGGCGCGTCCGGTCGCGAGAAGCAGGTAGCCGTACGCATCGCCCCATGTTCGAGCAACGTAGGCGCCTGCCGCAAGTCTGCGCCACGCCGCTGCTCGGTCGGGGCGATTCTCGAATCGGTCGTCGGTAATTAAAACCGTCGATCGATCAATCGCCCCCTGCGATGATACACGACATGGTGTGCCATTCCAGAAGCAACCCTCACCGATCGCAGCAACGACGATTTCGCCAACCGCCGGGAAATACGCGCAACCGGCAAGGATTGTATCATCCTCTGTCAGCGCGATGAGCGTCGCCCACAACGGGACCTGTCTGACGAAACTCTTGGTCCCATCTATCGGGTCGATGATCCATCGCCTTTTCGCTTCCGGCCTGACATCGCCGAATTCTTCACCCAGGATGCCATCACGCGGAAAATGTGCTTCAATCCAATTACGAGCTATTTCCTCTGCGCCACGGTCCGCGATAGTCACGGGCGAGCCGTCTCGCTTGATGTCAACCGACACGTTGGTTCCGTAATGGGACATTGCGAAATCCCCCGCGAGCCTCGCGAGTTCTTCGACGGCGCCAATGTAGGATTCACTCATGCCGCGCTCCTCACCGCCAGTGATGCTGCTCGCATCCCCGCCTTGATCTCGCCAACCGTCGTGTCGCCGTCGTGGAGAATGCCGGCTACGAGTGCGGCATCGGCATTTCCAGTGGTGATCGCAGCAACTACATCATCCGCTGATCCTGCGCCGCCGGATGCTACGACTGGGATTCCCACCGCGTCTGAAACGGCGCGTGTGAGTTCGAGGTCGTATCCGTCGCGCGAACCGTCGCGATCGATGCTTGTGAGGATGATCTCCCCCGCCCCTCGCGCCGCGCAGATCTGCGCCCATTCGATTGCATCGAGTCCGGTTGGAGTACGTCCACCGTGCGTATAGACGCGCCATCCGGAATCCGTGCGCCTTGCGTCGATGCTGGCCACCACGCACTGCGTGCCGAATACTGCGGCGGCATCGCCGAGCAGCTGGGGATGCTCGACAGCGGCAGAGTTGATCGCGACCTTGTCGGCGCCGGCACGCAGGGCTTTGGCGACGTCGGCGACGCTTCGCATTCCACCGCCGATTGTAAGTGGAATGAACAACCGATCTGCTGTACGGCTGGCGATATCGAGCATCGTTCCCCGCCCTTCCGGACTGGCCGATATATCGAGGAAGACGACTTCATCTGCACCCTCTGCTTCGTAGCGTTCTGCAAGCTCCGCCGGATCTCCCACATCGCGGAGAT
>JBDTAB010000238.1:0-4156 GCA_039924865.1 Gemmatimonadaceae bacterium
GGTTATATAAAGGACTACCCGGTGGAAAAGCTGTTCCGTGACGCGAAGATCACTGAGATCTACGAAGGCACGTCCGAAATTCAACGCATCGTCATTGCACGGGAGCTCTACGCATGAAGCTGTTCGACACACTCGCTGAAATGGGCCATGAGCAGGTCGTCGTTTGCTCGGACCCATCTTCCGGATACCGCGGAATTATCGCCATCCATAACACGACACTCGGTCCCGCGCTGGGTGGTACACGCTTCTGGAATTATGACAGCGACGAGGAGGCGATCACCGATGCGCTTCGGCTGTCGCGAGGGATGACGTACAAGAACGCGGTCGCGGGCCTGAACCTGGGCGGTGGCAAGGCGGTCATCATTGGTGACAACCGCGCTTCGCGCCGCGAGATGATCTTCCGGGCCCACGGGCGCTTCGTGGAGAGCCTTGGAGGTCGCTATGTGACGGCAGAGGACGTCGGAACGAGCACCTCCGACATGGACTTCGTTCACATGGAGACGGACTACGTTGCCGGCCTTGCTGGCAAATCCGGAGATCCATCGCCCGTTACCGCGCACGGCGTCTTCCGCGCAATTCAGGCGTCGGCGATGTACCGCTGGGATTCGGACGACCTCGAAGGAAAGACGGTGAGCATTCAGGGTTGCGGCAACGTTGGCCGTCATCTGGCCAAGGCGCTCGATAAGGCGGGTGCCAAGGTCGTCGTGTCCGATATCGATCCGGATCGCGTTGCGTGGGTTCTCGCCGAGACGAACGCGACAGCAGTCGAGGGTGACGCGATCTATTCCGTAGAGGCCGACATCTTTGCGCCTTGCGCACTGGGTGGCATCATCAACGACGCCACTATTCCCAAGCTCAAGGTCGAGATCGTATCCGGCGCCGCCAACAATCAGCTGCTCGAAGAGCGGCATGGCGACATGCTTCAGGAGCGCGGAATCCTTTACGCGCCAGATTACGTGGCGAACGCCGGCGGCGTCATCAACGTGTACAGCGAGCTTGCGGGTTGGGACGCGAAGCGGTCATTTCGCAAGGCCGACGAGATCTACGACACCACTCTCGGAGTGTTCGAGATTGCTCGCACGGACGGAATCCCGACCTATCGAGCGGCCGACCGGCTCGCCGAACGGCGGCTCCAGGCTGTAAATTCAATGATGCGCACCTGGCCACAGTGGCCGCGCAAGTCGTAAGGGTATAGCACAGATACAGTGAACGAGCATCGAGAGTGGCGGTTGTGAATGATTCACAGCCGTCACCGGTGCGGATGATTTGTCAGTCTTTGAGAGGGCGGTAAACCAGATGAGCGTATCCACAATTCCAGAGGCAGGCGAGCTCGGCGCGGTTTGGCGGTCTGATCCGGACATCGCGCGCCTGATCATCGAAGAGACGGAGCGCCAGCGGCACGGACTGGAACTCATCGCGAGTGAGAATTTCGTCTCGCTCGCGGTACTTCAGGCGATGGGTACGCCCCTCACGAACAAGTACGCCGAAGGACTTCCCGGCAAGCGGTACTACGGTGGATGCGAGGTGGTTGATCGCGTCGAGCAGATCGCCATCGACCGCGCGAAGGAATTGTTTGGAGCCGAGCACGCCAACGTGCAGCCTCACTCCGGCGCTCAGGCAAATGCAACTGTATACCTGGCGTTTTTGAAGCCTGGCGACACAGTGCTTGGACTGGACCTGTCGCAGGGTGGCCATCTCACGCACGGGTCGCCGGTCAACTTCTCCGGGTTGCTGTACCATGCGATTCACTACGGTGTAAACGACGCGGGTTACATCGACTACGATGCAGTGCGTGACATCGCTCGTGCGCAAAAACCAAAGATGATCATCGCGGGCGCGAGCGCGTATGCTAGAACACTCGATTTCGCCGCTTTCGCAGAAATCGCGCAGGAAATTGGTGCGAAGCTGTTCGTCGACATGGCACACATCGCCGGCCTCGTGGCAACTGGACTGCATCCATCTCCGATTCCGTTCGCCGATGTAGTGACGACAACAACGCACAAGACACTTCGTGGACCGCGCGGGGGCCTCATTCTGTGCAAGGCCGAGCATGCCAAGGTGATCGACAAGGCGATGTTTCCTGGAATCCAGGGTGGCCCTCTCGAACACGTAATTGCTGCGAAGGCGGTCTCATTCAAAGAGGCGCTGGATCCGTCGTTCAAGACGTATTCCGCGCAGGTCATCGCGAATGCAAAAACACTCGCTGCATCGCTGATGAGCCGTGGTCTCGACATTGTTTCTGGCGGTACCGACACGCATCTGATGCTCGTCGACCTACGCAATCGTGGCCTCACGGGCAAGGTTCTGGAAAAGGCGCTTGACCGAGCGGCGATCACTGTGAACAAGAACACTGTTCCCAGGGAGACCCAGTCTCCGTTCGTCACGAGTGGGGTTAGAATCGGAACTCCCGCTGTTACTACGCGTGGAATGGCCGAAGCCGAAATGCTGCAGATCGCGGATCTCATTGATCGTGTGGCGAAGGCGCCAGACGACGCCGCGGTCACGGCCGCGGTGCGTGCTGAAGTTCACGCGCTGACGGATCGCTTCCCGCTGTATCCCGGCAGTTTCGCCGAGCAGGCTGAGGGATAGCGGATGGCAGATTTGGCATTTCGTGATGGAGTGATGGATCAGATCAGGCAGCGTGAGTCGCGTTACGAGGAGGGTGCGTATCTGTTCGTGCTCGCCGCGCTGGAATACTGTCAGGCGCAATTGCAGGTTCGGCGTCACATAACTGGCAGAGAACTCGCGAATGCATGTCGCGACCTCGCTATAGATCGCTACGGCATAATGGCACGACTGGTGCTCGAGAGGTGGGGAGTCGCGGCCACCGATGATATAGGTTCAGTTGTATTCACGCTGGTGGATCTGGGTTTTCTTGCCAGCCAGCCGACTGACACGCGTGATCAATTCAGTGATGTGTACGATTTCTTCGAGGCTTTCGAACGGCGCTATCCGTGGAACGGTAAAGCGCTCGTCTGAGCCGCTTCATCAGGACCCATGCCCGTTCGTGTGGTCAGTGCCGAGGAATCTGGAGCGCTTGACGCGGCTGCTATAGCGGCTGGCGTTCCGTCGCGCGCCCTCATGCGGGTCGCCGCGTTCAATGCGGCCACGCTCATCACGGAACGTTATCCCGCGGAAATCCGGCGCGGTGTAACGATTTTCGCGGGTCCCGGTAACAACGGCGGTGACGGCTGGGCGCTCGCCACCGCACTCGATTCCGTTGGTGTCACGGTCCATGTGCGTGAGGTCATTGCATCCCGAACGACCGATGCGCTCGCCGAACGTGCGCTGGCAATACGCACGCAGGATCGCGGTGCTCCTCTCGGCGGCGTCCTGGTCGACGCCATGCTCGGCACTGGGAACACCGGTATGCTACGCGGTGCGATACTCGAAGCGACGCGTGAAATCTCCGCGGCGCGACTCAATGGATCGAAGGTTGTCTCGCTGGACCTGCCGACTGGCGTCGACTCATCCATGGGCTCCGAAAGTGCCGCGGCAGACTCGTCCGTAATTGCTGATTCCACACTCAGCTTCGGCACCTGTAAACGCGGGTCGCTTGTCGCGCGCGCGGCGTGCGGCGAAATCACGGTGCTGGATATCGGGCTGCCACGGGATTCCGACACGGACCTTCCGACGCTGGTCGACGCGCGGTTCGTGCGGTCTAACGTCCCTGGAATTCCGCCGGACGCGAACAAGGGGACGCGCAGGAGTGTCGCCGTAATTGCAGGCGCCGGCAACATGGGCGGCGCGGCCATACTTGCAGCGACGGGTGCGCTCCGAAGCGGTGCAGGGCTCGTAAAAGTCGTTACTGCTGCGCCAAACATTCCATCCGTTCACGCACGCCTCCCCGAGGCGCTCTGCGCGCCTCTTTCTGATGCAAACGCCGCAATTGCTGAGTGGGCCGACGTTGTTCTAATTGGCCCCGGCCTCGGTCGTGATGAGAGGACGAAGGCATTCATCCACGACGTGCTACGGAAATGGCGCGGACCGGTAGTCGTCGACGCGGATGCGCTCAACGCGTTTGATGGTGACCTCGACACGCTGGGTGCCGCGCTACGCGGCCGTCCGGCGATCATCACCCCTCATCCGGGTGAGATGGCACGGTTGACGAACACCGACATCCGTTCAGTGCTCGATCGACGATTCGACATCGGGC
>JBDTAB010000239.1:0-3073 GCA_039924865.1 Gemmatimonadaceae bacterium
TACACCGCCTCGTATTCACGAGTCATGTGCTGGCAATCCTCCTTGTGGTCATAACCGCCCCCGGGTGGTTGCCGTAACCGAGGGAAGGGTTGGGTTTTTGTGTAGCCACCAAATATAGCGACGCACCCATACCGGCTACAACTGGAAGCGCCTCGTGTCCGAAGGCTTAGTTCACTCTCGAACAGGTGTTCGGGAGCGGAGTTGCGTGCCGGCGAGGACCGGCAGTCAGGCTTTGCGCCTAGACGTTGAACTTGAAGAGCAATACGTCACCGTCCTTCACGACGTATTCCTTTCCTTCCGATCGCACATCGCCCTTTTCACGTGCGTCCTTCCAGCCTCCGTCGGCGATGAACGCATCGAATGCGACAGTATCCGCCTTGATGAAGCCGCGCTCGAAGTCCGTGTGAATTACACCAGCGGCTTTGGGAGCAGTGTCTCCGCGATGGATCGTCCACGCGCGAACTTCCTGCTCGCCAGCCGTGAAATACGTTTGCAGTCCGAGCAGGTGGTATCCTGCACGAATCAGACGGTCAAGCCCTGCGCTTTCAAGGCCGAGCGAGGATAGGAAGTCGCCGCGATCTTCCGGCGGCAACTCTGCGAGCTCGGCTTCGATCTTGGCGGAGAAGGCGACTATCTCCGCATGCTCGCCGCTCGCGGCCACTGCTGCGCGAAGCGCGGCGAGATACGGCCCTTCGTCTCCTGTCAATTCCGCGTCGCTCACGTTCGCGGCGTAGAGGACGGGCTTCACGGTCAACAGCGACAACGGCGCCAGGGTCGCGAGTTCATCCGCAGTGAGTGACGCATGCCACAGTCCGCGCCCTTCCTTGAGAAACTCGTTCGCGCGCTCGAGTACGACGAGTTCTGCAGCCGCGTCCTTGTCGCCTGTCTTGGCGGTGCGGCGCGTCTTGTCGAGCCGTTTCTCGAGCGCTCCGAGATCGGCGATCGCCAGCTCGAATTCAATCACTTCGCGGTCGCGCGCGGGATCCACGCTACCCATTACGTGGGTTACGTCCACGTCCTCGAAACAGCGTACCACGTGCACGATCGCGTCGGTCTCACGGATGTTCGCGAGAAACTTGTTGCCGAGCCCTTCGCCATCCGCGGCGCCCTTGACCAGGCCGGCAATGTCAACGAACTGCACGACAGCGGGAACGATCTTCTTCGGGTGAACGATCTCCGCAAGCTGAGCGAGCCTCGCGTCCGGAACCTCGACCATCCCGACGTTCGGTTCGACCGTGCAGAACGGATAGTTTGCTGCCTCAGCGCGCGCCGCGGTGAGCGCGTTGAAGAGGGTCGATTTTCCGACATTTGGAAGTCCTACGATTCCGAGTTTTAGCATTTGAACCTGAATTGTTTAGCAATAGTTGTCGCTCTTGGCGCTCCCCCACCATCATGCCCGCACCCCCCACCCGTCACCGTCATGCCCGCACCCCCCACCCGTCATCCCCGCGAAAGCGGGGACCCATGTTATCGATCTTAAGCCACGGCTGCACCGTCGAGGCCGGTCGGCAGCAGATGGATCCCCGCTTTCGCGGCCACGACGGAATGCAGCGCGGGGACGACGGCCCCAGCACACATCGCCTTGAGATACGCTGGATCACCGAAGAAGGTCGGCAGCAAATGGGTTCCCGCTTTCGCGGGAATGACGGAATGTCTCGCGGGAATGCCGACGAATGCAGCGGGTAGCATCATGGCATTAGCACCATGTTCAATTGTTCAGCCGCATCGCAGCCTCAACGTCACCGCGCAGCCAGAGCTCGCATGCGTCCGTCAGTGATGGCATGACTGAGAGTATTTCCGCGCGCTCCAACTTGCCGCACGGTGCGAGGACGAAGTCCGCGAGGTCGCCTGCGATTTGTCGATCCGCCGGCGGGCCCACGCCAATACGCAGTCGAGCGTATTCTTGCGTCTTGACGGTGTGCTCGATGCTCTTCAAGCCGTTGTGGCCGCCAGCACTTCCCTTGGTACGCATTCGGTAGCGGCCCACAGGAAGTGCGACATCGTCGGAGACAACGAGGAGGTCGGTAGCAGGCGCCCAGAAAGGCCGGCGTGTGTACGGGCGCAACGCGTCGCCGCTCAGATTCATGAACGTCTGTGGTTTCATCAGCCGCACCTTGATATTCCCGATGAGACCAGCTGAGATTAGCGCGTCGTTGTCCTTGCGCCATCCGTCAAAGTGCCATCGCTCGGCGAGATGATCGACGAGCCACCAGCCCACGTTGTGGCGCGTCTGGGCGTACTCGCGACCGGGATTGCCGAGTCCGACAATGACTTTCATGGTGTGCGCGCACGAAAAAGGGCGGGCGAGTTGCCCGCCCTCTGACGTTCGCTATGTCTCTTGCGAGAGCTACTTCTTCTCGGGTTCTGCACCCTCTTCCGGCTTCTTTGCGCGAATCACTTCAGGCTCCGTCGACGGCGTTTCGGTCTCGACTGCAACCGCCTCGACCGCTGCGCGCGGAGTTGCGACAACGACCACGGCTGCGCCTGGATCATCGAGAACGAGGACGCCTTCCGGGACCTTGACGCCGCTCACGTGAATGGAACCGCCAACGTCGAGGTCCGTAATGTCGAGGTCGATCTGGTTCGGCATGTGAGCTGGATCGACTGAGATCGTG
This sequence comes from Gemmatimonadaceae bacterium, assembly GCA_039924865.1. GTDB lineage: Bacteria > Gemmatimonadota > Gemmatimonadetes > Gemmatimonadales > Gemmatimonadaceae > Fen-1247. The sequence continues at coordinate 2,616 of JBDTAB010000239.1, forward strand.
AGCTCGCGAAGCGTGTGGTCGACGACGCCGCCGCTCAGTCGGACGCCGACCGGTATACCGACCAGGCGGACAGGAACACGTACCGTCATCCGCTCGCCGGCAACGAGCTCCTGGAAGTCGATGTGGAGAATCATTCGCTTGAACGGGTGGCGCTGAATCTCGCGGATGAGCGCGCGCGAAGTGCCGCCGTCGATTGAAAGCTCTACGACCGTGTTGTCGGCAGAGATGCGCGACAGCAACTTCTCGAGGTCGCGCTCCGCAATGGCAAGAGCCTGCGATTCGCGCGAGTGACCGTAAATGACGCCGGGAATCTGACCCTCGCGGCGGAGCGAGCGCGCGTTGCCCTTGCCGGTGCCGGTGCGACGCGTTGCGGAAAGTGTTGCTGTTGCCATGCTTGACCCCTATTCGAATAGCGAGCTTACAGACTGCTCGGAGTGGATGTAACGAATTGCCTTGGA
>JBDTAB010000240.1:0-10832 GCA_039924865.1 Gemmatimonadaceae bacterium
GCATTGCCCCCGGTGGATTCGAACCACCATTCTCGGATCCAAAGACCGATGTCCTGCCATTGGACGAGGGGGCAGTGAAAAAGACATAGCCTTGAAAGCTAGTCTAGACTGGTCGGCCCTTCAACGCCATCTGCGGTTCGCGTAAGAATCACGCGGGAGCCGGTCGCCCGCCGGAGCTCCGCCGAGTCTGGTTCGGAATCGAATATTCCGAAGACAACGGACCCTGAGCCGGTCAAATCGGCCATGAATGCACCCGAGGCGCGCAACGCCGAGATGGCGGCGCCGATTTTACCATGGCTGCGCACGGCGACCGATTTCGCCAGGTCGTTTCCTGCGCGTTCCTGCACCGCCGCCCAGTCGCGGGCATCTGCCTGAGTACGCTGGCCAAGCGGCTTCGGCCCGCTGTCTGGCAGTGTTCGGTAGGCTTCGGCGGAGCTGATGCCAAAATCCGGAACGACCAGGGCGACGTGCTTTTGCGGGAGCGCGGGGACGGGAAGCAGTCTGTCGCCCCGCCCCCATGCCAGTGCGGCGGGCTCGCGGCTGAGCAGAAAAGGGATATCCGCACCCAAATCTCTGGCAACGTTGGACAGTGCGTCTGCGTCCAGCCTCGTTGGCGACATTCGCTGGAGCGCTACCAGCGTTGCCGCAGCGTCGGAACTGCCGCCGCCGAGGCCGCCCGCGGAGGGGATCCGCTTGGTGATCGCGACATGAAACCCCGTTCGCCACCGCGCGACTTCGCAATACGCAATGGCGGCGCGGAAAGCCAGATTGTCTGCGTCCGGTCCAACGTCCTCGCTGCAATCAATCGTACGCTCGCCGTTTGGCGCAACGGAAACACTGACGTCATCGTGCAGCTCGATCGCGTGGAACAGCGTTTCGATGTCGTGATATCCGTCGGGCGCCTCGCCGCGTACGCGAAGCCAGAGATTCAGCTTTGCGAAGGCCTCGATCGATACGCGTGTCGTCATTATACGAGCGCCATCCGCGTTGTCAGGCTGCGCTCTGCTGCGCCCGTATGTCCTTCAGGTTGAGATTGAGGCGCGCAGCGTAGACCGCTCCGAATACCGTGATCGGAATGAATGACAGTACGTGGAAGCCCAAAGCCCAACTCGTCGCGAGCGACGCGCTTACAGAGTAGATGGCGAGGCCGAGTACGGCAACTTTTTCGAATATGCCGAAGTATCCAGGTGCTGCCGGGATCGCAACGCCGAGTGCGACCATCGCCTGAAGCAGGAGTGCCGCGGAGAACGGAACGTGGATGCCCACCGCGAGCATTGCGATCCACCACGCCACGCCGTTCGTGAGCCAGTGTGCGACGGTCCATCCGAACACGGCCGCAAAGTGCCTTGGGCTGCGCAACACGCTCAATCCTTCGCTGAACTTGAGCAATGCCGCCCTTCCGCGTTCTTCGATACGCGGTGACAGTCGTCGTGCGAAGAGCTCGAACAACCGGATCAACTGGGCGGGGAAGAACACCAGCGCGTACAGTACGACGACGGCACCTGCGATGAGCGTCGCGCCAGCGATGGCCCAGCTCACGATCGACTGCCCGGCAACGCTTACGTTTGCTGGAAAGCGCGGATCGAGCACTGCGAGAAACGCGAGCAGTAAAACGACGATGGCATCGAAAACACGATCAACCGCGATCGATGCAATCGCAGTAGAAAATGGCACCGCCGTTTCCCGCGATAGCACGTATGCGCGCGCCGGTTCGCCAGCGCGCGCCGGAAGCACGTTGTTCAACATCATGCCAATTGCCGTTGCACGCCACAGCGGGCCGAACGGAAGCTTGGGATAGATAGGATCCAGAATCGTGCGCCAGCGTCGAGCTCGCAGCGGAAAGATCAGCGTCGCACATACGGTCGCGATCGCAAAGAGCCACGGGTTTGACTGCGCAAGCTCATGCACAACGGTTGCAAGACTGACTTCGCGCAGCACCCACCAGAGCAGCGCAACGCTTATCGCGATGCCAAGTATCGCGCGGAAATGTTTCTTCAACGCGTTGAGTCCATCGCGTTGCGAACCTGAACGACTGCCGCCGTGAGTCCAAGAAATATTGCGCGGCTGATGATGGAGTGTCCGATATTCAGTTCCTCGATCTCGGGAATTGCAGCCACAGGGCCCAGATTGGCATGCGTGAGTCCATGCCCGGCGTGAATCGCGAGACCCAACTCCGCGCCGATTCGCGCCGATTCGCGCAGAGCGTCGAGGGTCGCGGGATTTTCAGCATGATTGGAATACTCGCCCGTATGAAGCTCGATCGCTTCGGCTCCGAGACGATGCGACATGCGTACGGTTTCGAGATCTGGTCCTACAAAGAGGCTCGTTCGGATTCCGGCGTCGCGCAGCGTTCTCACGGCCCGCTCGACGCGCGCCTGGTGTTTAATGACGTCGAGTCCGCCCTCGGTCGTCACTTCTTCCCGACGCTCCGGAACCAGCGTTACCTGATCCGGATGGATGGCGATAGCGATCGCGATCATTTCATCGGTGCAGGCGAGCTCCAGGTTGAAATAGGTGCGGATCGTAGCCCGGAGGACGCCGACGTCCGCGTCCTGGATGTGGCGTCGGTCTTCGCGCAAATGCGCCGTGATACCATCGGCGCCCGCGTCCTCACAGACGAGGGCCGCCTCCGAGGGATCTGGTTCGTGTCCACGTCGCGCCTCACGCAGGGTCGCGACATGGTCGATATTTACATAGAGGCGCTGGTAGCTTGCTCGCATATTCGGCCGGAGTATAACTTGGTGATGATGAAGAAGTTACTGCTGCCATTCATAGTAGCGGGAGCCGTCGCGTGCCACACCGCGCCTCCTTCGACGGGTTCGGGCGTCGACAACTCACCCGGCGCGACCACATCCGTTGGCGCCGTGGACCGCTTCTTCGCGGCCGTCCACGCTCAGAACCTCCAGGCGATGTCGGCGGTCTGGGGAACGGAGAAAGGGCCGGCGCGCGACAATATGGAGCGCAACCAGCTCGAGAAGCGCGAGGTGATCCTGCAGTGCTACTTCAACTACGACACCTTCCGCGTGACCGGCGAGAGTCCGACGTCTGAAATGCGTAGAGTCGTGCGCGTCGAACTCCAGCGCGACGGCAAGACCAGATACCCGGCCATCTACACCGTGCGGGGGCCCGGCGGTCGGTGGTATGTGGAGAACCTGGATATCGCCGCCGTGAAGGACTTTTGCGCGATGGCTCCGATCTCGCCTGCTGGTTGACGCAGTGATGGTTAGCCTCTCGGCTAACCAGGCCGCACCGTCGTTTACTACTCCGTCAGTTCCACCAGAATTCCGCCTGTCGAACGGGGGTGCAGGAAGGCGATCCGCTTTCCTTCTGCGCCCAATCGCGGCTTTTCGTCGATCAGCGTAATGCCGGCCTCTCGGCATTTCTCTAGAGTACCGTCGAGGTTGGGAACCGCAATACAAATGTGATGTATTCCCGGGCCGCGTTTCGCAAGATATCTGGCTATCGGACCGTTGGGCACGGCTGATTCCAGGAACTCAATGAGCGATTCTCCGCTTTCCACGGCCGCGATGCTCGCCCCGTCCGAATCGGCCATCGGGACCTCTGGCATGCCGAGTACGTCCCGGAAAAACGGAACTGCTCCGGCGAGGGAATCGACGGCGATGCCCACATGGGCAATGTAGGGCTTTGGGGTCTTTCCCCGATCACTGGATTCGGTGTTTGCCATTGCCACTGTTGTTAGATTACAAGGTGTAGTACGTGAACGTTTTGCACTCACGAAAAGTGGCGTGATCGCCGCGGAGAAAGATACGATGTCGAATTCGGTGGAGCTTACAGACGCCACCTTCTCGAACGAGATCGAGAAGCATAGCGGCCTGGCAGTGGTGGACTTCTGGGCTCCGTGGTGTGGTCCGTGCCGCATGGTCGGGCCACTCCTTGATGAGCTCGCAACGGAGTATGCGGGAAAGGCCAAAGTGGCCAAGGTCGACGTCGATCAGAATCAGAGCCTCGCACAGCGTTTCGGTGTTCGCTCGATTCCCCTGATTCTTTTCTTCAAGGACGGGAAGGTCGTAGACCAGGTTCTTGGAGCCGTACCCAAGGCGCAGCTCGCCGCGAAGTTTCAGCAGCACGCCGCGTAACACCGCGGCGACACGGCCGCGTAGCGCTGGTGTCGGGTCAGCATCGTCCAGCTGGCGGTAAGACCAGGGGCGCTCGTACAGTTGATCGTGATGTTGTCACGAGCGCTGAATGAGCGCCCCTTCTGCGTCCGAGCCGTTGGCCCTGGGAGCACTTTACATCGTTGCCACCCCGATCGGGAACCTTGGCGACATAACACTTCGCGCCATAGAGACGCTGAGGACGGTGAGCATGATTGTCGCCGAGGATACTCGGCATTCTCGCACGCTGCTGAAACATCTCGGCATCGACACACCGATGTCGGCGTATCACGAGCACAACGAAGCGCGCGAAGCGCCGCGTCTGGTGCGGCGGATGCTGGACGGCGCATCGATCGCGCTGATCTCGGACGCTGGTACGCCGCTTCTATCCGATCCCGGCGCACGTCTTGTGGCCGCGGCCGTGGATGCGGAAGTTCGCGTTATTCCAATTCCCGGCGCGTCCGCGCTGTTGTCGGCGCTCGTAGCGTGCGGCATATCCACTGAGCAATTCACCTTCCTCGGATTTCTGCCGCGCAAGGGTGGTGATCGGGCCCATGCGTTGCGATCCATCGCGCGCTCGCCGATCACCATGGTGCTTTATGAATCCCCGCAACGGATCGCAGCCACTCTTGACGATCTCATTCGCGGGGGAGCGGGCGGACGCCACGCTGCTCTCGCAAGGGAGCTCACGAAACGGTTCGAGGAGGTCCGCCGCGGGACCATTGCGGACCTTCGCTCCGGAATCGGCGACGGAGTGAAGGGCGAGATCGTACTCGTCATCGCGGGCGCCGTGGCGAGCGCCGCGAGCGAAGAGGATGCACGGGACGTCGTGACGCGAATGCGTTCGGAAGGCGCGTCCTCACGCGATATCATCAGCCGGTTGACCGACGAACTCGGCGTGCCGCGCAACACCGCGTACAAGTTGGCCCATTCGCCGCCGGAATCGCCGCCGGATTCGAGTCCCGCGGGTTAGCTTTCCAGGGTGTTGATCGCCCCGAAAAAACACCGATGATCGCGCCGCTGGACCTTGTCGCTGCGACGACCAGGATGGTGCTCGATGACTACGCCGATTCGCCGCTAGCCGAAACTGCGCTCGCTGGAAGCGCGGAGTCCGCCCGGCCGGTTCAGCTTCTGGACCCTGATAAAGTCGCTGGGGATCTTGGTCCCGACGGGCCGGTTGCGCGGGTGATGCAGCGGTTCGAGGACCGGCCCACGCAGCGCGCGATGGCTCATGCGGTCACGAAGCTCTACAATACCGGCGGCGTGGGATTGCTCGAGGCCGGTACAGGCGTTGGTAAGTCACTCGGCTATCTCATTCCGGCGTTGCGTTGGGCCGCGGCAAATGGCGAGCGAACGGTTGTGTCGACCAATACGATCAATTTGCAGGAACAGCTAGTCCGCAAGGATCTTCCGTTCCTTCGCGACGCGATCGGCTCTGAACAGCACGTTCGTTTCGCACTGCTCAAGGGATGGCGCAATTATCTGTGCAAGCTTCGCCTGGCACAGGCAACGCTGCTCGGACCTTCACTTGTGGACGACGATGCTGGCCAGGCACTCGAGGAAATACGTGCGTGGAGTGAGACGACGGAGGACGGATCGCTCAGTGATCTCCGTACGCCTCCAAGGGCCGAAGTGTGGGATGAAGTCGCGGCTGAACCTGATCTTTGCACGCGCACTGCATGCCCGCACTACCAGGACTGTTTCCTGTTCAAGGCGCGGCGCGAGGCTGCGCAAGCAGATGTTGTTGTCGTGAATCACCACCTGCTGATGTCTGACATTGCCGTACGACGCGCGGCCGGGAACTGGGAAGACGCTGCTGTCATTCCGCCATACACGCGTCTGGTGATTGACGAGGGGCATCACCTGGAGGATGCTGCGTCGTCGCATCTTGGAGTGACTACTTCGCGTCGGACCTTGCTGCGACTGTTTGGCCGACTTGACCGACGCGGGCGCGGACTCGTCAACACACTGGCAGAGCGGCTGTCTGCGTCGCGCGATTTGCTCGGCACCGCGAGCCTCGACGTCGTGACGCAACGCGTAGTTCCCGCCGTGCGCGCGGCGCGCGAAAAGAGTGACCTCGTGTTCGATCTTCTGCTCGCCGTTCTTCACGCGGATTCCGCGCCGGTTCTTAGAATGGATGACGATTTCGCTCAGCATCCTGTGTGGAAGGGTGGACTGCACATTGCGCTGACAGATTTGCTGCGGGAGCTTCGCGTGCTGGGCGAGAGTCTCACGCTCGTTAGCGATCGCTTGCAGAGTGGCGAACGACGGGATGAAACACTGACCATGCTGGTGAACGAGTTGCGTGCTGTCACTCGCCGTCTGGAAGCGGCGACAGACGGACTGACACTTGCGTTGCGCCCGCCGGCGAGTGTGGAACCGATGGTGCGCTGGCTCGAGGTAAAGGGGCGCGAAGGTAATGTCGCGGTGACCGCTGTTCCGATCGACCTTGCGCCTATTCTGCGCGACGATCTTTTCACCCGTGTGAAAACGGCGGTTGTCACGAGCGCGACGCTCGGCACCGAAGGTGACTTTTCATTCATAGCCCGACGGTTCGGACTCGACGGCCGTACGATCGAGCCGACGACCGCCGCGTTCGCGTCGCCGTTCGACTATGCGTCGCAGGCTCTGCTCGTGGTACCGACCGACGTTCCCGCCCCGAACGAGAATGCCGCCGCGCACTTTGCCGCGCTGCTGAGCATCGTTGCCGGTACCGCGCGTGCGGCTGGCGGCGGAATGTTCGTATTGTTCACAAGCCATAAGGACGTTCGTGCTGTTGCGGAGTCGCTTCGGGCGAGCGGCCTGGCGGATGAGTTCGCGCTCCTGGTGCACGGAGAGGACGGCCGCGACGCCCTGCTCGAGCGGTTTCGAAAATCCGGGAACGCGATATTGCTCGGTACTTCATCCTACTGGGAAGGAGTGGATGTGCCTGGTTCAGCGTTGCGCGCGCTGGTGATCGCGAAGCTTCCGTTCCGCGTCCCCTCGGAGCCCGTGACTGCTGCGCAATGCGAGGCAATCACTGCGCGTGGCGGCGACGCGTTCTCGGAATACATGCTGCCGCACGCTTCGCTCCGGCTCAAGCAGGGATTCGGCAGACTTATTCGCACGGCGACGGATCGCGGGGTCATCGTAATCGCGGATCCGCGCGTAATCTCGAAGAGGTACGGCGCGGAGCTCTTGCGCGACCTGCCTCCAGCGCGTCGCATGAGCGGCGCGTGGGTCGCGCTCGAGCGCCAGCTTCGGAGGTTCTACGGTACACCCGCTCAGCGCTGACGAGTTACCGTTGATTATGACGATGAACAGCGCCTCAACCAAAACAAATCACGATGACTGAAAGACCGGGTAAGATCGTATGCGTCGGGAGGAACTATTCAGAACACGCCAGGGAGATGGGAAACGAAGTCCCAAAGGAGCCATTGATCTTCCTGAAGCCGCCGTCGAGCGTGATCCGGGACGGCGAGGCAATCGTTTTGCCGGTTCAGTCGAAGCAGGTGGAATTCGAAGGCGAGATCGGTGTCGTCATGGGGACGCGGGTCTCCCGCGTAACTCGGGCTGAAGGCCGCGCTGCGATTCGGGGCGTTTGCGCCCTTAATGACGTCACGGCCAGGGACCTTCAGAAGTCGGACGGCCAGTGGACGCGGGCCAAGGGTTTCGACACGTTCTGCGCCATCGGCGCCGAGGCGACTGCCCCGGCAGACCTGAGTTCCCTGATGGTACTTACCCGGGTAAACGGGGTAGAACGCCAGCTTGGCAAGGCAAGTGACATGGTTTTCTCGATTCCGGAGTTAATCTCCTATATATCGGGAGTCATGACACTCGAGCCTGGAGACGTTGTCGCGACCGGCACACCGGCTGGTGTGGGCGTCCTCAAGCCTGGAGATGTGGTAGAGATCGAGATCCCCGGATTCAGCAAAGTTCACAACCCTGTCACCAACCTCGTCTAAGTGCCTCCATACCAGGAACGAATCGCAAACCTGCCTCCCTATCCGCTCGCCGATATTCCGCGCCAGAAGCGCGAGCTCATCGCGCGTGGCGTTGACCTGATCGACCTCGGCGCAGGCGACGCAGTTCTGCCGCCGCCCGAAGCGGCGCTGGAGCGAATGACGCGCGCGATTCGCGAGCCCGCGATGGGCCGATATGGATTCGAGTTGGGATTGATGGAGTATCGCGAGGCGATCGTGCGCTTCATGAAGAAGCGCTTCGGCGTGACTTTCGATCCGCTGACGGAGGTCGTTCCGTTGATCGGCTCAAAGGAAGGGCTGGCGCACCTTGCGCTCGCGTACGTTGATCGCGGCGACTACGCGATCATGCCGGAGCCCGGTTACAACGCGTACATGGGTGGAACGATCCTGTCCAACGGGACGCCATACCGATATGAGCTTCGCGCCGACAACAACTTCCTCGTCGATCTCGACGAAGTACCGCGTGACGTTCTCGCGCATACCAAGTTGCTGTATCTCAATTATCCTGGAAATCCGACGGCCGCCATTGCCCCGATGGATTACCTGGAGCGTGTTGTAAAACAGTGCAAGGAACACGACATCGTGCTCTGCTATGACAATGCCTACTCTGAAGTGGCGTACGACGGATACGTTCCGCCGAGCATTTTCGAAGTGGAGGGAGCGCGAGACGTCGCGCTCGAATTCCATTCGATGTCCAAGACCTACAACATGACCGGCTGGCGTTGTGGGTGGGCATGCGGAAAACCGGAGCTCGTGCATGCGCTCGCGACGGTCAAATCGTTCATCGACACGGGAAGTTTTCTAGCCATTCAGGCCGCAGCTGCTGCGGCGCTCGATGTGCATGACGAATTCGTCCCCAAGAACATGGCGATCTTCACGGAGCGGCGTGATGCCGCCGTCGCTGCATTCCGGGAAAATGGATTCACCTGCGAAGTGCCGAAGGCCGCGATGTATCTGTGGATGCCGCTACCGCCGCACATCCCCAGCAAACTGTTCGCCCAACGCTTGATGGAAAAGGAAGGGGTGGTGGTGCTGGCGGGTGCCGCGTTCGGCCAGGGCGGGGAAGGCTTTTTTCGCATCTCGTTCATTACGTCGCCGGAACGGATTCGCGAAGCCGCGAAGCGTGCGGGTAGAGTGCTTGCGAGCTTCGACGACTAGAAGTCGATGAAGCTCCGTCGTCCGTCTGCTGCATGGATCACGTCGATCGCCATTCACGTGGTGGTCGCGTTTATCTTCGTACAGGCGATAGTGATGCAGCACCCGTTTTTCATGATTTTCGGCCGGCCATCCCCTCCGCCCGTGGTGGAGCATATCGGCTTTCTGGTTCTGCCTCATGCAAAAACGCCTGGGCCGCCAGTAGCGGGCCGGAGCGGCGGCGATGGCAGTTCCAAGGCGGTGAAGGCGACCCCGATTCCGCCCGCGCCAACTACTGTACCGACGATTATCGCGCCGCCAGCGAAGACTTCGTCGACCGCGACGGCAGTTCCGTCGAGCGGGCCGCTCGGGGGCGGCGGCGGGACGCTTCGGGGGATACAGCCTCGTTATGAGGATCCTCGCGTCTGGGCGACTCCGGACCGTGTATCGAGCGCGCCCAAGACAGTGGCGCAGCGAATCGACAGTCTGATTGCCGGCGACATCGCTGTGTACAACGACTCGATGGCGCGCGCGCATGGCGGACGAGCGCCTGGCGACTGGACGTTCCAGAAGAACGGTCAGAAGTATGGAGTCGATAGCAAGTACATCCGGCTAGGACCTGTCTCGATTCCAACTGCGATTCTCGCATTGCTCCCGTTGAACGTCACGGGCAATCCGACAACGTACGAGCGCAACAAGACGCTGAACTCGCGACACGACGAGATCTTCGAGCAGGCTCAGCGCGCGATCAACAACGCCGATTTCAACAAGGCCGTGAAGAGCATTCGCGAGCGGAAGGAGCGCGAGCGTCGCGAGGCAGAAGCAGCAAAGCAAGCCAGCGGAGATAACGGATCGCGTCCGTGATCTTTGTGGTCACGGACACGGCGCCAGCGCAATAACCGTCAGCGAACCTTGTAAGCGAATCTCGTAACCTGAAACCGCCTGGGCGGCGTTACGAGACCATGCCTGCGGGAGCGCCAGGAGCGGTGCGGGCCATTCCGGTGAACGGGCGGAATACCCCGCACACAACGCCGAGAACGCTGAAATCATCGCGCGGGGTGATGTTGATATCACGATCCGCGGGATTCGCTGCTTTGAGCACCACAGCGCCTGCCACATGTGCGAGCGTCTTGACTGCCGCTTCGTCACCGATGCGCGCTGCGATCATGTCGCCGTCCTTGGCCGGAGTCGCCGCGTCGACCATGATGAAGTCTCCGTCCTGAATTGCTCGTCCCACCATGCTGTCTCCCTTGACCTTGAGGAAGAAAACGCGATCTGATGGGAGGAAGCGGCGGTCCATCGTGATGAACCCTTCGCGGTGTTCTGGCAGCAACGCAGGCTCGCCTGCGTGAATGCGTCCGTAATACGGCACTGGCGTCGACTGCGCGCTTCCACTGAAGCCTAGCAATCTGACGCCACGCGAGCGCGAAGGATCGCGCTCTATGTAGCCCTTGCGTGCTAGCGACTGTAACAAATCAGATACAGTCTTTGTCGATTTAATCTCGAACTGCTTCCCGATATCGCGGATGCTCGGCTGGTACGTGTGCTCGGCCGTGAAATCAAGAAGGTACTGATAGACTGAGCTTTCGAGTCTTGTCAATTGCTCAGACATTAGCACTCC
>JBDTAB010000241.1:0-4860 GCA_039924865.1 Gemmatimonadaceae bacterium
AGACCTGACCCCGTCCTCACCGCGCCCCAAGCTGCGCTCGCGCACGTTTCGCCGCGGCCACCATCGCCTTGAGCGACGAGTTTACCTCGCTCCACTCTCGCGTCTTGAGTCCGCAATCCGGATTCACCCATAACTGCTTTGACGATAGCACGTTGGAAGCCATCTCAAGCCGGCCAAATATCTCATCCGTCGATGGGACTCTTGGCGAGTGGATGTCGTATACACCCGGCCCGATCTCGTTGGGGTATCCAACGCGCGCGAAGTCGGAGAGAAGCTCCATGTTGGAGCGCGAGCTCTCGATGGATAATACATCTGCATCAAGTTCGATTATCGCGCCGAGGATCTCGCCGAACTCGGAGTAGCACATGTGCGTATGAATCTGCGTGTCGTTCATCACCACGCTCGTGGTGAGCCTGAACGCGTCGACTGCCCAGCGTAAATAGCCCGCCCAGTCCTTCCGCCGGAGCGGTAGTCCTTCGCGAATGGCCGGCTCGTCCACCTGAATGACTGAGATGCCAGCCCGCTCCAGGTCGGCGAGTTCGTCTCGCAATGCGAGCGCAATCTGTACGCACGTTTCGCTGCGAGGCTGATCGTCACGGACGAACGACCATTGCAGGATCGTGAGCGGGCCCGTCAGCATTCCCTTCACCGGCCTGGTTGTAAGCGACTGCGCATACGTGGCCCAATCGACAGTCATTGGACGCGGACGCATGACATCTCCGAAGATGATCGGCGGCTTGACGCATCGGGAGCCGTAGCTCTGGACCCATCCATTCTTCGTGAACGCAAAACCCGCGAGCCGCTCACCGAAATGCTCTACCATGTCATTGCGCTCGAACTCACCGTGAACCAGCACGTCGAGGTCCAATGTTTCTTGTGCTGCAATACAACGCGCCGTCTCCTGCTTCAGGAACGTTTCGTAATCCGCGTCCGTGATATGGTGAGCACGCCACGCTGCGCGCGCCGCGCGAATCTCGGACGTCTGCGGGAACGACCCAATTGTCGTCGTCGGGAATTGCGGCAGGCCGAAACGCGCGTGCTGTGCGGCGGCGCGCTCAGCGAATGGCGCCGAGCGCGTCAACATCGATTGGGTTACGGACGCGACGCGATCCCGCACAGATTTGTCGTGCGTTCGAGGCGAAGCGCGGCGCGATGAAAGAATCGCGCGTGCCTCATCGAACGCCCGACCGCTTGGAACGACTTCGGTCGCGGCGTCAGCTAGCGCGCGTATTTCACCAAGCTTCTGCGCCGCGAATGACAGCCAGCTCTTTACTTCGACGTCGAGCTTGGTCTCCGCCTCGACATCCACCGGCACATGCAGCATCGAGCACGATGTGGCCACGCGCACCCTATCAGTTCCAAGCACTGTCACTGCGCGCCGACACATCGCGTGCGCACGGTCGAGATCGGTTCGCCAGATGTCACGGCCACTGACCAACCCCGTCGAGAGCGACATCGCAGGTGGAAGCGCGGATAAGGCTTCGCCGAGTTGCTCGGGAGCTCGCACCAGGTCTACGTGCAGAGCGTCGCAACCCGACCTGGTCGCCAACGAGAGGTTCTCGTTGAGCGATCCGAAATACGTCGTCAACATGATCAGCGGTCGCGGCGAACACTTCGTGAGACCCGCAAACGCACGCTCATACGCTTCGCGCGAGCGATTGTCGAGATCGGTGACCAGGCATGGCTCATCCAGCTGAACCCACTCAACGCCGTGCTTTGCGAGCATGGCGAACAACTGCTGGTACAGTGGCAGCACCGAGCCCAGGACAGTTATCGGCTCCGGAGCGCCGGTGGATTCCGCGGCCGCTTTGGACAGAAGGAGGAAGCTCACTGGTCCCAGGATTACGGGACGAGGCTTGACGCCCGTCGCGCGCGCTTCGTCTACATCACGCAGAATCTTGGCGGCATCAAGTGTAAAAACCTGATCTGCGGCGATCTCGGGGACGATGTAGTGGTAGTTGGTGTCGAACCATTTAGTCATTTCCATCGCTCGCACGTCCACGCCGAGCGCGGGGTCCTGATAACCGCGGGCCATTGCGAAGTAACGTGTTGTTGGATCCTCGATGTCGCGGAATCGACTAGGCACAACGCCCAGCATGACCGCGGCGTCGAGAACGTGATCGTACAAGGCGAAGTCGTTTGTTGGAACTTCGTCCATCCCGGCTTCCTTCATCGCAAGCCAGTGTCGGCGTCGGAGATCTGTCGCGACAATCTCGAGATCCACGGCGGTGGTGGCGCCCGACCAGTATCGTTCGAGACTCTTTTTTAATTCGCGTGCTACGCCGATGCGGGGAAAGCCGAGGCAGGTTGCGGGCAATGTCATTATGTGTAGCTGGGTTAGTGCGATTAATTGCAGTTGGTAGCAGCTGGGGTCAGCCGCTCGACACGATATCGAGTGTTGTGATCGAGCTGCTGAGTTGCGTGAGGAACGTATCCGCGCCGCGGTCGCTCGCTGCGGCAATGATGTCCATGACGGTTTTAATGTCAACACACCGGGACAGAGCTTGCTCCCAGAGAGCTGGACCGGCGTTTCTGTGCTGAACGAGTGCGCTGAATTGCCACCATCGATGGAGTAGCGGATCCCATAGTGTGAAGAACGCGTCGATGAGCATGTCCTCGTCCAACCAGTCCAACTCTGCCCAGAGCGCCTTCCCGCGACACTGGCGATAGCTTTGCGAGTCTGCGAAGCATCGCGCCTGAAGCATCTCTACAACCTCGGCGATTGTTTCCGCAGGAATCTCGCCGGGTGTGTGCAGGTAATCCTTCAGCCGCTCGAAAGCGGGTGAATCGCGGCGGCCAAGCTCGTGTTTCATCTCAGCCATGAGGTCGCTGATTGCAGCGTCGCTGCTATCGCGCCAGTTCAGGTCATCCGAAGTCCACTGGTTGTCGCTTTCGGAGTCGTACATGACCGCACCTCCTTTCGAATAGAGATCACGTCTCATTCGCGCATGGCTCCGGACACAGCTACGCTGCGCTGCGGTCCGGTCGGCTGGGCCACCGGGGTCCTCCCTATGTGGAGGCGACGGTCTGGCGGACGGGTCAACGAGCCGAATCTCTCCCCGTCACTCTACATGCTGGTCGCCGAGACGGAGGCGACCAGTACTTCAAGCTCTAAGTATAACGGTGACCTACGTCAGCGGGACGTCAAGTCGCATCAGCGGACCGTCGCCGAGAGTTTGTCGAGCACGAGATCCCACCCGCTGCCGACGTTGATGGAATACTCGATGCGGGTGACGCAGGAATAACACGTTCCAGGCGGATGACGGGGGGCGCTGCGCTTGCGGTGGTATCGGTTGCCTTCATTCCTGCTCCGTAGTTGTTGACAGTTCATCCCGAAACAGCGCCTGCAGCGCGTTGAGCCGATCGTTCCAGAAGCGCTCGTAGAAGCGTAGCCATTCGAAAGCGTTGCCTAGCGGCGCCGGCTCGAGTCGGCAGATGTGCTGGCGACCGGCCGCGGTTTGACTCACGAGACCGGCCCGTTCAAGAACCTTCACATGCTTGGACGCCGCCGCGAGCGACATATCGAGCGGCTCGGCCAACTCCCCAACCGACAGCTCGCAATCGGCCAGTCGAAGCAGGATTCCGCGTCTTGCAGGATGGGCGAGCGCGTGAAAGACCCTATCCATTGCAGATGTACTCTCAACCATACGGTTGAGAGTAGCCTGAGAGATGTGAATTGTCAACCACCTAGTTGAATGTCCGTTCCTACACATGCTATTCTTCCTTCGTTGTCGACCTTCTGTGTTGGCGCCTATTCCCGGCGGGTTCCGTCAAGTCGTAGTTTGCAATTCGCAGAACAACGAACCACAGAACGTGACACTGCCGATGAAAGGCGTGAGTGAACTCCGCAGCCGGTGGGACGAGCGTGCGAAGCGCTACGATGCTGAGAAGTCCGACATCGACGCGCAGATCGCGGCGCCCCGGGAGTCAACTGACCAGACTAGCCGGCCCGCTGCCGAAGGATTCATGGCGAGGCTCAAGAGCCAGGCCAGTCGCGGCGTGGAGGCTATCAAGGCGCGCAAGCGTGTCTGGGATCTTGAGCGTCAACTTTCCGCGACGAGGGGCGAAGTGAGCGCCGAGGCTGTCCGTATCCGCGATCAACTCTTCGACATTGCCCTCGCGAGCGATGTCAAAGCGGGTGCGAAAGCGGAACTCGACCGGATGCCGAAGTCATCAAAGGCATTCGAAGAACTGCGACGGACGGTTGCGAAGGTTGCGCAGGAGCTGGAAACGGCGGTCAAGGCACAGGATTATGCTTTCAACGTCCAGCATGCCAGTGCCAGGCTGCAGGCGCACGAAGCCGCGGCGAGGGCCGGCCTCTCGCTCAACCAGCTTGCGGTGCAGTTGCTGCAGCCGCCGCCCGGGCTTCCCGGAAGCGTTTGGGACCACCCGGATCTCCACGCGTTTACAAGCCTCGACTTGAATACATTCGCCGCCAATCGTGCCGGCGAGCAACGATGGATGTATACCGAGATGTCGAAATCAATCCGACGTCAGCTCGAGAAGTTGAAAAAACTCGATCAGAGTATCGGAGCAGCACTGCAATCGATCGAGGACCGTCGGACGGCGCTGCGTGGGGAGGTTATAGCCGCCGGTTGCTTGGCAGACGCCGATTTCGGCTCACTGCACAAGGCGATTGAAGCCTGGCTTTAGGACGAATACAACTCTACCGGGCCACGTTCTCCCGGATGCGAAGCAGCCATCCGGGGTCTGAATAGTCTTGCGCGAGCGTCACCGGCATTTCGGGTAAGCCGGATCGTCGCCACTGATGAACGGTCTGTTCTTCCTGTCCGCAACCGCAGTCGCAATATCGTGCACGAAGTTGCCGACCTTGGCCATGTGATCGTAGTCGGCGTACTG
>JBDTAB010000242.1:0-15417 GCA_039924865.1 Gemmatimonadaceae bacterium
AGCATCATGAGCGGGAAGTTCCAGGGAATCACCTGGCCCACAACTCCGATCGGCTCGACGGAGCGTCCCGGTGCAACGTACGCGAGCTTGTCGGCCCAGCCTGCGTGGTAGAAGAAATGGGCTGCGGCCATAGGAACGTCAAAATCGCGCGATTCCCGAATTGGCTTTCCGCCGTCAATTGACTCGGCCACCGCGAACTCGCGCGCACGGTCCTGCAACAGTCGCGCGATTCTATAGATGTACTTGCCGCGCTCACGGCCGGGCATTGAGCGCCACACTGTCTCGTAGGCGAGCTGAGCCGCGACGTAGGCAGAGTCCACGTCCGCGGCGCTGGCGAGCGCAATTTCCGCTACGGGCTCCTCAGTGGCTGGATTGATGGACGTGAAGTACTCGCCAGACTGCGGTGCGACAAAACGCCCACCAATGAATAGATCGTAGCGTTGCCGGATACGAGGATCGGCTGTCTCCGGCGCCGGGTCGTATTTCCAGAGATCGCCAAAGATCAATTCCGGTACACTGTGCTTGTGACCGTGCTTTTTCTTGTCGGTCCCGGAGCCCGGGTCCTTTTCAGACGGATCGAGTGTCACGGCCATTTCAGTAGCTCCCAGCAGCTTCGGAGAAGTAGTACGGTGCCTGATACGCGCCGCTCTTTTGCTTGTGAATCTGACGAAGAAGATCGTTGAGCAGCGAGCTTGCCCCAAAGCGATACCGTGAGGAGTTGAGCCACGCGTCGCCGAGCGTTTCCTTGACCGCTACGAGATAGTGGAGCGCCTGCTTGGCGGATTTTATGCCGCCCGCGGGCTTCATTCCGATGGGAATGCCGGTGTCCAGGTAGAAGTCGCGAATCGCCTCCAGCATCACCTGCGTGTTCGCGAGTGTCGCGCTGCCGCTGGCCTTGCCAGTGCTCGTCTTGATGAAATCGCCGGGCCGTAGCACCTGCATCGCAATGAACGACGCAGCGCGTATGTTGTCGTACGTTTCCAGCTCGGACACTTCGAGGATAACCTTGAGCGTGGCGTCACCGGTCGCATCGACGACGGCCGCGATCTCATCCTGCACTGCGTCGTATTCGCCGGAGAGAAAGAGTCCCCGGTTGATTACCATGTCGATCTCGTCCGCGCCGGCGTTCACCGCGTACTTCACTTCCTGAAGCCGGACCTTGAGCGAACTCTGCCCGGACGGAAACGCGGTCGCGACGGACGCAATTTTGATGGGAGAATCTGCCAGATGCTTGCGTGCTTCCTTGATCAGCGACGGATATATGCAGACCGCGGCCACCGGCGGAATGCTCGCATCGCCACTCGGCTGGCGCGCCTTCTGGCAGAGGGACGCCACCTTGCCGGGGGTATCCTTGCCTTCGAGGGTCGTGAGATCGACCATGGAGACGGCGGTGCGCAGTCCCCAGAGTTTTGATGTTTTCTTTATGCTCCGGGTGGTGAATTTCGCCACCCGCTCTTCGATTCCGACTCGATCAACCGTGCCGAAATCCTCAATTCTCGAATGTCTGGTCACGCCTCAAATATAGGATGGCGTGGCGGTTGCGGGGCGAACCTCATCAGGCAGACTGGATTCGAACCGCCAGCCCCAGAACCTCGGAGAGAAGTTCGGACTTCCTCGACCCGCCCCAGAGCTCGAGGCGCATGTCGTAGGAGTTCGACGCCGGTACGGCGGTGATGGTCAGGGCATCGCTCGATATCTCCAGCGTGATGTCTTCTACTGCGCTGGCGTGCCCGCGGTCGAGTCCATCGACCACCCGCAGAATGGCCGCGAGCTTCTTGATCCTTCTCCGTAACTGGCGGTCGAGTCCAGCGTAACCACGATGCTCGCGTCTTGGCGTAGACCCTCGGTGGTATCGCGCAACGTTGGCGACCATCACGCGTTCTGCCGGCGTCATGCCTAGCAGATCGGCGTGTACGATAAGGTGGTATGAGTGCTTGTGGTGCGCTTCAAAATTGATGTGGTAGCCAATATCGTGTAGCAGCGCCGCGTCGGCGAGGACGCATCGGTCTTTCGGTCCGAGCTGCAGCCGATCGGAGAGAGCGTCGAACGCGATGAGTGCGAGGCGTTGCACCTGAATCGCATGGGGCGCTTCGTAGTGCGATCGTTCAGCGAGCTGAAGCACTGAACGAGCGCGCGCCTCAGCAGCGTCAGCAACGACCGGAGTAACACTGGCCGCCTCGAGCAACAATCCTTCCCGGACTCCAAACGCCGAAACAACAAGTTGCCGCGCTTCGATGCGTGACATCACTTCGGCTGCGACGGCCAGACCGCCGAGGATGATGTCCGCGCGAGCTGGCGATAGGCCGGGAACGGACTGCCGCTCCGATGTTGACATACCCTGCAGCAGATCGAGGACATGCTCGAGATCAGCGCGCGTGACCACTGTACCGTGCACGCTCGAAGTGCGTCGCATTCCCTGACGCGCCAGAATGATTCCGGCGAGATTCGTAAAGGTGCCCCCGGAGCCGATGAGTTGAGCTCCGTGCCAGTCGCGGCGCGACACCTTCGCGCGGAGTTCCTTGCGGGCGAACTGGCGCAGGTCGTCCAGTTCCTTTCGGCCATGACCTTTCGCGAAGAATCGCTCCGTCATTCGGATCGCTCCCATCGGAAACGACATGAGACCGTCCAGCAGGCCATCGGAACTCAGCGCGAGTTCGAGCGAGCCGCCACCGATGTCCATTACGACTGCTCGACCTTTAGCAAGGTCGAAGTGTGCCAGTGCGCTTCGGTAAGCGAGAAGCGCTTCTTCGTCGCCGTTGAGAATGCGGACGGACAGGCCCGTTGTGTCGTGTACAGCGGCGATGAAGTCCGCGCCATTTTCGGCATCGCGCACCGCGCTCGTTGCCACTGCTTCGGTGCGCTCCACACCCATCTGGCGTGTGAGCGTCGCCATTCGGAGCAGGGCATCCAGCGCGTTTCGGATTGCAGAGTCGCCCAGCCGCCCCGTTTGGTCAACGCCTTCGCCGAGCCGCGGCGCAGCCTTCATTTCATCGATTACTCGGATCGCACCGTCGGGCGAGACATCCGCGATTATCTGACGGATCGAGTTCGACCCAATGCCAACAGCTGCGATGCGCACATCCGCGTCACGCGGCGGGGGCCGCGTAGAAGATGCATTGGGCGTTACGCTGTCGTGTTCATCCGGCATCCACTCAATGTATCGACCGTCGAGCGCATCTGCCCTAAGAGCGCCGCAATCTACTGTAGCGCGCCGACCGCCTTTAGCCGTGCGCCGATCAGTGCAAGCGCCTGCTTGCGCAACGCAACAGCACGTGGTTTGAGCGCTGCCAGCACTTCCGGCGGAACGCCGGCGCTACTTGCAGCGAGTGCTTGCTCTCGAGCCTGATTCATTGAGGCCGCCATCGATGCCGGCACCTTGCTCATGTCCATCTCACTTTCGGCCGGCGTCATGTTCGCAGCCAGCGACGAGAGTCTGCTGGAAATCAATTGATATCGCCCTTCGTCAACTCCGGCGGCTTTGGCGCCAGGCGCGCGTGTCGAGGCCTCATTTGCGGCGTTCAGAGCGTTGAGCGAGTCATCGCTAGTCTTTGCATTCTTCATTTGCGCGGGCACTTGCTGCACAGCTTGCAACTCCGCGTCCATCCCTCGCTGCCACCGGTCAATGTCTTCGACAGCCAGCGGGGATTCAGCGGCGGACACCTGATCAGTTGTTACTTTGGGCGCAACTGCAGCATCAGACTTCATCGCGACACTGTCCGGCGTTGCGTCTGCGCTCTTCTTGCCGCAACCACCGATAAGCATGGCAGCAAGCGCTGTGACAACGAGTTTGTACGCTGCGTTGGTACGCGAAATCCGCATGGGCAAGCCTCGAGTAAAGGGTTGTAATGAGCAAAAATCTACGGTAGAACAGGCGAGGGGCGGCAGCACGCTTTAACGTGCTGCCGCCCCTCGCCTGTTCTACTACGGTTCTGTTACTGGCTCCTATTACGGAGTCACACCGATCTTCGTGTCGACGTATGCGGCCATTCCACGGTCACGCGCACGAATTGCGAGGGTATGTGTGCCACCACCCGGAGTGATTGGGAAGATGAAACTGTCTCGTGCTGCACATCCCTCGTGCGTCACGAACCCACTGCTTGGGTCGTAGGAGCTGACATTAGTCGGCGTAACATTGGTTCCGTCGACGTACGCCATGAAGTCATTATCGACCGCGATTCCGACGCTGAGACTGCCGGTCCACCATGCAGGCAGTGTGAATGACTTGCGGAGCAGCATGTCACTGCTTCCACCTGGGTTGTTGGCCCACGGCGAGACAACCGTCGACACGAGTGCGGGGCAGGATCCGTTGAGGTTCGAACTTCCGAACGCTGCCTGGCCTGTTTGCCAATTGGCGCCGACTGGTGCCGAATAAGTGGATTTCTCGAATCCGGGTTCGAGCCCGACAGCGCCAGCGAGGTATTGGTATCCTGTCGCTTGGTACGGTACGACGTCGGTGCTTGTTGCCGTAAACGCGAGTGGATTGCCCGTTACAACGATTCCGGCTCCTGCTTCGGCACCGATGACTGGCAATCCGGATACTATAGCGGGGAGTGTGAAGCTGCCGCTCGCGGTCACCGTATTCGCCGGTCCCGCGCCAAGTGTCCAGTTGGGGACACCTGCGACGCCCGTCGTTCCATCGCTCGTCAGGGTGGTCGTGGTGACGCGTGATGCATTTGTTGACGGTCCGATGCTGCCGCCGCCAGTGGCGACCATCATAGTGACCGACGCGCCTCCGAGTGGCGTGTGACCGTTGATCGTTTCAATCAGCGCGGTTGGCGCTGCTGCAACGTTGGATCCCGCTGGAGCAAGCTGCGGCTGTGCGGGGAAGCCTGCTGTAAGCTTCATTACGACCGTAGTGTCTACGCCGCCGAACGGGCTGAAGTTTCTTGTCAGGCCGCCGATTCCTGCTGCGGACGCGTAAGCTTGTGTTGGCGTGAAGAGATCGACGACGGATGTGCCGATGCGCTTGATGGCCTTGCCGTACTCACCGTTGCTCGCCAGTTCGAACGCACTTGGCTGTGATGCGAGCGCAGTCCCGCCGCACAGCAGGAAGGAGACTTGCTGCTTGGGGAGAATTTCAATTCCGGCGCCCACATTGTGCGCGAGGTCAACGCTGGACGGTGGTGCGTCGCCTTGAGGCGTTGCGATACATCCTGCCACAAGGACCGGCGTGGCAAGCGTCTGTGACGGAACGAGCTGGAATTCGAAGAACGGACCGTACTGGTCGAGTTTCGTGTGCAGTGGTCCCGTCGGGAACGTGTATGGGGTTGTGATCGGCGTTATGACGACCGTTACCGGGGCCGTAAGCGTGCCAGGAGGAATGGCCATGCCAGCCTGCTTGTCACCGGTTACAACGGTCTGCTGTGTGTCGGCCGGAACGACAACCTGGACGACGGCGCCTGGATCGAGGCTTGAGAGCGAGAGCTGCGAACCATCCAATCCGAGAAGACAGTACAATGCGTTCCCGAGCGCGAGTGTCCTGGCCTGCGTCTGCGCTGTTGAGCCGCCGCGCAGATTTCCCGCGTAATACGCGTCGAGCGTGAACTTCCAGAGGCTGAACATCTCTGCAGTCGCCTGGTCATTCTGGCGCCGTGCGATGTCGCGGTCGATATGCGCTAATTGCGAGGTCGCCTTGCCAATATCACGTCCTTGGAACAGAGTGATTATCTGCAGTTGCGACACTATCTGGCAACGCAATTGGGTTCCCGGAATCAGGCGAGTTGCACTCGCCGCGGGTTCGACCGTCGCCGTAGCCGAATGTTGATCAGAAGAACACGCGGCGAGACCAACGACCGCGCTCGTACTAAGTAAGGCGAGTAAACGAAACTTCACCGGCACCATAAAAGACTCCTTGTTTTGAACTGCGTAAGGACAGCCCAAGGAAGAGAAGCCTACTTCCGTGGTTTCACAACGAGCGCTTGAAAGCGTGGGTCGTCATGTA
Source organism: Gemmatimonadaceae bacterium (assembly GCA_039924865.1). GTDB lineage: Bacteria > Gemmatimonadota > Gemmatimonadetes > Gemmatimonadales > Gemmatimonadaceae > Fen-1247. The sequence continues at coordinate 5,942 of JBDTAB010000242.1, forward strand.
TGCTTCGCCAGATCCAGCTGTGCTCGTCATCAAAGCCAATTGCGCGAGCAGGGTTGGCGCTGAGATAACGCGCCAAGGCCTTGATTGCACCGTCCTTATCTCCTATCTGCGCAAGAACGATAGCCTTGGCCTGCGTGGCATCTAGAGTAGGATCAATATCAGGTCTATCGTCAATGCGCGCCAGTACGGCCTTCGCGCTGTCCTTGAGTCCGGCGCGACCGATGGCTCCAGCGACCAGGGCGAGTGAGCTGTTTCGGGCGTATGCAGTGTCGCTCGCCGCCGTATGTTTAAGCAGCGAGTCCCGAATCTGCCACGCTTTGGGAACATCTGGTTGTACTGCGGTTGTTCCCATCAACCACAGTTTGCATGTCATGAACCGGGGATCGGTCGGGAAGCGACCCGCTCCAACATCGCACCAGTGGATGCCGTCTGGGAATTGCTCAAGATCGTAAGATGCCAGGAACAGCCGCCAAACAATTGTATCGGCGTTGCTGAGATAGGCATCCTCGTCGTACGCGCGCCGAGCCGCGATCTTCGCGTTCACAACATCGTTGTACTGGTTATAAAGATGGCTCAGAACTGCCCACGCCCCGGGTTGATGCGGGGAGACTTGAGTGGCAGTCTCCAGATCCTTGCGTGCAGCGTCGAGCAGCGCCTTTGCCTTTACTGGATCAGGCTCCGTGGCCATCAACCACATCCAATACTTGAGTGTGCCGCGTAGCTCAAGCGCGTCGGCATCTTGCGACGAAAGCTGTAGAGCGGCGTTCGCCTGGGTCATTCCGCTATCAGCCCACTGTACCGCGCGTATCTGATCTCCGATGTAGAAGCGCGAAAGATGATAGTAGTTTTCGCCGCGCTGTATCAGAACGGCTGGCCACTGTGGATCGAGCACAGCGGCCCGAACAAGGGTGGAATCGGCGTGCGCAAAATTGCGGATCACTTGAGCGGTGTCGCCTGTCGCGGCGGCTTTCTCCGCGTCCCGGCTCGAGAGCTTTGCCTGTTGCAGAAGCGCCCACGCGTTCGCATTCGTTGTACCTGCGCGTTCATCGCGCAGATTGATTTCCTGGCCGAGGCGTTGGCGAAGGAATCGCGTTACTTGCGCCGCGAGTGTATCGCGAATCGCGAGCGGGTTTGAAGCGGCGGCTTCGAAGGTAGCACGCTGGAAATCGGTTCCCGTTGCGTCCTTGAGTCTTACGCTAACGCTAACCTTGTCGCCATCGGTTTCGATGCTTCCGTCAACGAGCGTACCAACACTCAGCGCACGGGCGATACTGTCTGCGGGGACGTCCTTGTTCTCGAACAGTGCCGATCCGTTCTTCGATGTAACCTGCAGTTCGGGTATCGCCGATAACCGGTCGATCAGGCCTTCGGTGAGACCCTCCGCCAGATATCCCAGTTTTTTGCCGGTGCTTTGATCTTTGAAGTAAAGCACTGCGACGCGTCGCGGATCGGGACCCCCGCTTCCCGCAAGTCCCCCCGCCGCATGCTTGCTACGCCACACCCCGTAACCACCGGCGGCAACAACTGCGATCGCGGCAGTAGCGATTGCAATGCGCTTCCAGAGCGCCATCGGCGCTTTTGCCATCTGCATGGGCCGTACGGCGCGAAACACCTGCGTCTCCGGGTGTCGCAACGCCGACGTAAACTCGCCGGACGTCTGATACCGATCCGCCGGCACTTTCGAAAGTGCCTTGGCAAGAATCCCTTCGATCTGCGGAGAAACCGTGTTCCTCAGAATCGTCAGAGACGGAACCGCCTCGAGCATGTGCCGCGCGATTACTGCCTGAGCGGTAGGCCCTGTGAAAGGTGGCTGGCCGCCGATCATCTCGTACGCAACGCAAGCGAGGCTGTACACATCGCTCCGGCCGTCGATTACACGCTCCGCGGCGGCCTGCTCCGGGCTCATGTACGTGGGCGTGCCCAGCGAGATTCCTGTCTGCGTTAGACGCTGCTCACCAACGGCTGCCATCGCGTGTGCAATGCCGAAATCCGCGAGGACCGCACGACCATCATCGAGGAGAATGTTCTCCGGCTTGATATCGCGGTGTACGATCCCACTCTTGTGCGCGTATTCAAGCGCATCACCAATTTCTTCGGTGATCCTGATGGAATCGTCGAGCGACAGAATCCCCTCGCGGTCGAGTCGCGAGCGCAGCGACTCGCCGGACACGTACGGCATCACATAGTACAGTGAATTGCCGGCCTGTCCTGCGTCGAAAATGGAGAGAATATTCGGATGGTTGAGACGCGACGTGAGCTCGATCTCACGCTTGAATCGCTCGGCGCCAAGAACGATCGAAACATCTGTGTTGAGCACCTTGATGGCGACATCACGGTCGTGCTCGATGTCCCGTGCGAGGTACACGGTTGCCATGCCACCCTGGCCGACCTCGCGATCTACGAGGTACTTGCCTTCGATGGAAGCCCGAAGCTGCTCAATCAGTATTGCCACAGAACCGAAATATGCGTCGAAAGGCGCCAGTGCGCCTCCATACGAATGCGCCACCGCCAGATGTCGTTGTGGTGGCCCAATGGCCCGGGCGCGACGACCCGGTTGCTACTGTCGCGTTTCGGACGAGAAGGTAGTCGGATCCTGGTGGAAGAATTTACTTAGTTCGCCGAACAGCGCGGGGTGTCGCTCCTTGAGGGCGAGAGGCCGTTCGAAGAACGCTTCCGTCGCGACGGCGAAGAATTCAGCGGGATTTTCCGCGCCGTATCGATCCAGTATGGTATGGAGGCCGGCGTCGTCGGCTTCCCGCAGTGCTTCCAGTTCCTTCCTCATGACGCGCGCCCAGGCAAGGTAAGCCCCTCGGCTCTCGAGGGCGGGCGTGCCGTCGGCGGCGAGGTTCTCGAAGTCCAGTTGATGGGCGAACTCGTGGAGGACGAGGTTCTTCCCGTCGCTTGGATCGGCGGCGCCCTGCCTGGCGGCGTCCCAGGCGAGTACCATGGCGCGGAGCTCGCGGGCGGTGTGACCGAGCCGACCTTCGCCGCCCTCCTCCCAGATTCCCCCGCCGAGCGAGCGGTCCTCGTTGACCACATAGCCCGACGGGTACACCAGTATGGAAGTGAGTTCAGGGTAGTAATCGGTGTCGCGATGCAGGAGCAGCATGCAGGCCTGTGCCGCTATGGTCACGCGAATCTCGTCAGTGAGTTTCAGTCCTCCGCATCCTTCAAACGATTTTTCGGCCATAAAAATCTGGACGTGACCCAGCAATTCTGACCGGTCAGATTTGGTCAGCCGGCGAAAGACGGGGACGTTTCTCTCGATTGTTGCTCGCCACGCCGGGGGGAATGGCTGTTCGCGGAGCCGCTGTCGCCGTCGTTCTGTGAAGAGGCCTAACACCATCAGTTTGTCCCCGCGTCGCGCACGATTTATCGACGCCCGACGTTGTACTTCTTCAGAATCTCGCGGAGCTTGTCGAGCGGTAGCGGCTCGACTGTTTGCCCGCGCTCAGTTACGGGTGTCGCCATGAACATCGAATTGTAGATGGCTTCCTCCGTTGACTCGATAACGGCCTCGAACAACGGCGACATGTCGTCGTTCGTAACCTCCGACGTTTTCAATAGCACTGGAGTTCGGTTCTCCTGGCCCGCTGTCGACACGTCAATTCGGCGACGCACCTGCTCCGCGGTGGAAAATGCTATTACATAATCGCCGGATCCATTCGATTCACTGGAGCCGGTGCGACCGAGCCCCAGCATAGCGCGAGCAGCGAGTCTCTCAAGATTGCGATCCGAGAGCGGAGCGTCGGTTGCGACGACAATCATTATGGATCCATCGCCGCGCGCCTGCTGCAAGTCGCTCTTGTACGCATATTTCCCCAGTTCCTTGCCTACGGGTGCACCCATCACCTGTAGTACACCGCCAAAATTTGTCTGGACCAAAACACCTACCGCCCAGCCGCCAAGCTTCGGCGGCAGAACGCGCGAGGAGGTACCGATTCCGCCCTTGAAGCCGAACGCGATTGTGCCCGTACCCGCGCCGACGCTTCCCTCAGCGACCGGTCCGCCCGATGCATTGGCCAGAGCGTCGTGAACGTCGGTGGGTGAAATTGGACGCGCGCGAATTGCGTTCAATGTTCCGTCGTTCGTCTCGCCAACAACCGGATTGATCGAACGAACGTGCTCCATGCCGGGCATGTCGAGCAGTTCAGCGGTGAGTGCGTCTGCGGCGCGCCAGACACACAGTGTGCATGTAAGCAGTATGGGCGTCTCGAGTTCGCCGAGTTCCTTTATTTGTGTCGCGCCAACGAGTTTCCCGAATGCATTTCCGACGAACACCGCGGCCGGCACACGATCGAAGAACATGTTGCCGGAGTGTGGCAGTATTGCGGTGATCCCGGTGTGCACGGAGTCGCCGCGAACGACAGTGGTCTGTCCTACGAGGACTCCGGCAATGTCGGTGATGGCGTTTTTCTGACCGGGTTGAAAGACACCCGGCGCGACGCCAAGTGCTCGTGCTCGCACACGGGGTTCCTGCGCGTGCGCAGCGGAAGCGGCGAATACGTACCCGGCTAACAGCATCGCCGTCGCAACTCGCGTCAACGTCGAGATTATCGTCATGCTGTGAATCTTACCGGGTCAGGGTTCCGGCGGCTGAGTGATGCCGCCGAATTACACCGCCTGCTGGGCGAGTATCCAGGCATTACGCGCGCATCGAAGGCCAATCTGCCCGACAGGCTTCCGGACGCCGCGGACAAGGGGGATACACGCGCAGTGGCTCTCATGTTCTCAGCCGGATGGCCGGTGAACGCCACAAATAACTCCGGCGTTACCGCACCGCACCGGGCCGAGCATGGCACGGAAAGAAGCTTGAATCGAGATGCGGGGGGGTATTCCGGCGTGCGAGAGGAGCTGGCCGCGGGCGCTACGGGGCCGTGACATTGAGTATCTTGTAGGGTAAGCGGAAAGTGCGTGAAGTTGCAGCGGTCCCGCATGGAGGTTTGGGCGATGACGAAATCGAACGTGGTGACGCAGTCGCTTGCTGCCTTGATTGTTCTTGGCGCTGCATTGGTTGCTGCGCCGCATGCAGCTGCGCAAACAGCTGCGCAAACAGCGCCGTCGTCCCAGTTCGTTGCAGAGCTGAGCATCGATGGGCCGATCGGGCCTGCGGCGGCTGAATATTTCGATGATGCCACGGCTCGTGCGGCGAAGGCTGGTGCCGACGCGATTATCCTGAGGCTCGACACACCCGGTGGGCTGTCCGAGTCGATGCGGCGTATCATCAGTAAGATTCTGGCGTCACCGATTCCCGTACTGTGCTACGTGGGACCGGACGGTGCGCGCGCAGCTTCGGCCGGCACGTATATCCTCTACGCATGCCCGATTGCGGCGATGGCACCGGCCACGCACCTTGGCGCAGCGACTCCGGTGTCTCTGGGTGGACGAACCCCGATGCCGTCGCAAATATCGGCCGATTCTACGGCGAAGGGAGTGTCGGCTCCGAGTACGCCGAAACCGGTCGTCGGCGCCGAGGCGAACAAGGTGATCAATGACGCTGTAGCGTACATCCGGTCGCTCGCGCAACTCCGTGGGCGTAACGCCGATTGGGCCGAGCAGGCGGTGCGCGGTGCCGCGACGCTCACCGCTGGGGAGGCGGTGAAGGTCGGCGCAGTCGATTTTATTGCCCGCGATGCTGGCGATCTGCTCAGGCAGTCGTCCGGTCGCCAGGTGCGCGTCGGCGATCGCACCGTCGTGCTTGCCCTCGCCGATCAACCGGTCCGCGCGTATTCTGCGAACTGGCGCACCAATTTCCTTTCGATAGTCACGACGCCGACGATCGCCTATGTTCTGCTGCTCGCAGGCCTCTTCGGTCTCATACTAGAAGCCTTTCATCCGGGCGTACTATTGCCCGGAATTGTGGGCGTAATTTGCCTGCTGACGGGTATGTATGCGTTGCAGATGTTGCCTGTGAACTACGCAGGTCTCGCCCTCATGACGCTCGGCGTCGGGCTGCTGGTCGCGGAACTGGTGTCGCCGAGCCTGGGCGTGGTGGGAGTCGGTGGAGTGATTGCGTTCGTATTGGGCTCTGTAATGCTCATGAACACTAACGTGCCGGGATATACTGTGAACCTTGGCGTAATTGCAGGAATCGCATTTGCAGCGATCGCTGTGCTGGCCACAATCATCTGGCTGGTGATGCGCGCTCGCAGGTCGGTTGAGGTCAACATCGCAAACATGATCGGTGGTCTCGGCCACATGCTGGAATCGACCAACGCTGAAGGGGAAGGCTGGGCGATGGTTGATGGCGAGAGATGGAAGGTGCTTGCGGGAACGCCGATTCCGGCGGATGCGAGTGTTCGCGTCGTGCGCCGCGACGGGCTCGTGCTCTGGGTAATACCAGAATGATGATTACTCTTGCGGAGAAACAACCATGCTAGGCTTTACCGGCGCTCTGATAGTCATCCTCGCGTTTCTGCTTTTTTCGTCCATCAAGGTTCTTCCGGAGTTTCAGCGCGGCGTCATCCTGACGCTCGGTCGATACACGGGAACCAAGGGCCCCGGACTCGTTCTGCTGATCCCGATTCTCCAGCGGATGATTCGAGTCGACCTGCGGATCAGTGTCATGGACGTACCACCGCAGGACGTTATTTCGCGAGACAACGTTTCGCTGCGCGTGAATGCCGTCGTGTATTTCCGCGTTGTGGATCCCGAGAAATCGGTGCTGCAGGTTACCGACTTCTATCAGGCAACCAACCAGCTTGCTCAGACTCGACTGCGTTCAGTACTTGGTCAGCACGAACTGGATGAGATTCTCTCGCAGCGCGATTCCATCAACCACGTGCTGCAGTCGATTCTCGATGAGGCGACCGACGCATGGGGAATCAAGATTACCAACGTGGAAACCAAGGACGTTGACATCAACGAAACGATGGTTCGTGCCATCGCGCGCCAGGCAGAGGCGGAGCGTGAGCGTCGCGCCAAGGTGATTCACGCCGAGGGCGAGATGCAGGCGGCAGAAAAGCTGCGTGATGCAGCAGCGATGCTGTCGCAACAGCCGCAGGCCTTGCAACTTCGATACTTACAGACGATGTCCGACATGGCGAGCACAGGTAAATCGTCGATGATCGTGTTCCCGATGCCGCTTGATTTAATCAAGCCGCTACTGGGTCTGGCCACGCCGTCGGCGTCGTTGCCTGCGGCTCCCGCCAACAAGGCGCTTCCCGGGCAATAATTTCGCCCGCGGGGCGGCTCGAACGCGATCAGTCGTCGAAGTGGTGCTTTATCTGCTTCCCTTCCGCGATATACACGGCATCCTCCGCGATGTTGGTAGCAAGGTCCGCCACGCGTTCCAGGTTGCGACTGACGAGAAGAAGCTCGAGGGAAGGCGTTATGGCTCGCGCGTCTTCCCTCATGTGCGTGAGCAGGATGCGAAAGACGGATCCGTGAAGCGCATCTACCGCGTCGTCTGCCTTGCAGACGCTCCTGCCGAGGGCCCCATCACTCCGTAGGAATGCGTCGAGAGCGTCGCTCAGCATGAGGCGCGCGCGGCGGGCCATGTCCTCGATCTCCGGATCTGGAACGAGCGTTGCGCGTTGCTCGATCAATCGGAGTGACGACTCGGCGATGTTTACCGCATGATCGCCGATCCGCTCCAGGTCGTTCGAAACCCGGATCGCGCCGACTATGAAGCGCAGGTCGCTCGCCATTGGCTGCTGGAGGGCGAGCAGGGTTACGGAGCGCTCCTCGATTTCGATCTCCAGCGCGTTCAGTTCCGCGTCGCTCGCCACCACCAGCTCTGCGAGTCCGTGATCACGATGGACTAGCGCATCCACCGCTTGCTCGATCATCTCCTCGGCGCGCGTCGACATCGTGAGAAGGCGAGACTTGAGTTCGTCGACCTGGTCGTGGAAGTGGCGAAACCCATTCGGCTGCTGCTGCACCACGGTCATCCGAATCTCCCGGTGATGTAAGCCTCGGTACGCTCGTCGCGAGGGCTGGTGAAGAGTCTCTCAGTGCTATCCGCCTCGATGACTTCTCCAAGCAGGAAGAAGGCAGTACGCGTTGAAACCCGAGCCGCCTGTTGCAGGTTGTGCGTCACGATGACAATTGTAAGGTCCGACTTGAGCTCGTGCAGCAGCTCTTCGATGTTGCGCGTGGCGATAGGATCGAGGGCGCTCGCCGGCTCGTCCAGCAGGAGGACCTCCGGTTTGTTTGCAAGCGCACGAGCGATGCAGAGCCGTTGCTGCTGACCGCCCGAGAGACCGAGAGCGCTCCGGCGGAGACGATCCTTCACTTCATTCCACAGCGAGGCGCGGCGGAGGGCCTTTTCCGCCATCTCGTCGAGCTGCGACCGTGATGTGACGCCGTTTATTCGGGGTCCGTAGATCACATTGTCGTAGATGGACTTCGGAAACGGGTTCCATCGTTGAAAAACCATACCAACGCGTTGCCGCAGCGCAACAACGTCGGTGCCATGAGCGTAAACGTCGGTTCCATCGAGATTCAACTGACCTTCGTGTCTCGTTCCGACGATCGTGTCATTCATACGATTGACCGATCGGAGGAAGGTGGATTTCCCGCAACCCGAGGGGCCGATGAGCGCGGTGATACCGCGCGGCTCGATCGCGAGCGACACGTTGAACAGCGCCTGCTTCTTTCCATAGAAGAAGGAGAACTCCGAGGCTTCGATTGCGCCCGTAGCCGTTGCTTCCGTATCCAGTGTCGTGGCAAGAGCAGTCATCCAAACCTTCCGGTGATGTACGCTTCGGTGCGAGGGTCTCGCGGCGCCGTGAAGAGCGCATTTGTTGGCGCGCTTTCTATGAGTTCGCCGTCGAGCATGAACGCGGTGTGGTCCGATACGCGCGCTGCCTGCTGCATGTTATGTGTCACGATTGCTACTGTGACTGTATTGCGGAGTTCGTACACAAGTTCCTCGATCTTCTGAGTGCTCAACGGATCGAGCGATGCAGTCGGCTCGTCCAGCAGAAGCACTCTCGGGTTGGTGGCGAGTGCGCGAGCGATGCACAGCCGTTGCTGCTGGCCGCCAGACAATGCGGTGGCGCCCCCGCCAAGCCGGTCCTTCACTTCGTCCCATAGCGCCGCGCGACGGAGCGCGCTCTCGACAGCTTCATCTACCTGCGAGCGAGATAGATGTCGGGCATGCGCAACTCTGAGACCGGCCGCCACGTTGTCGCGAATCGACATCGTTGGGAATGGCGTCGGGCGCTGGAATACCATGCCAATATGTCGCCGCACAGAGATCGCACTCGTTACTGCGCCGTACAGATTCTCGCCGTCGAGCGTGACGTTCCCTGTTGAGCACGCACCGGGGGCTGTTTCATGCATGCGGTTCAGGCAGCGTAGCAGCGTCGACTTCCCGCAACCCGACGGTCCTATGATCGCGGTTACACTGGATGCCGAAAGGTCGATCCAGACGTCTCGGACGACGTGCTGCGCGCGGAAATATGCGTTGAGACCGGTGACGCCAAGGCGAATCGCGGCCGGCTTCGCGTTCACATCGATCGTCGGCCGAT
>JBDTAB010000243.1:0-5714 GCA_039924865.1 Gemmatimonadaceae bacterium
GGATCGGGCTTCAAGACTCTCGCTGAAGGCGAGCGTGTCGAGTTCGAGATCGTGCAGGGTCAGAAGGGCCCCGCGGCCGAGAACGTAACGAAGATCGGCTAGTAGTACTCGAGCCACTTTTCGAAAGAAAGGCCAGATCGCTTTGCGATCTGGCCTTTCTTGTCTTCCGGATCTGCCGGACGTAGTGTTCGCAACATGGCTAGCAACGTCTGGCAATATTGGCCGTTGGCTCGAGAGCCATGAGCTGCACACACCGACGCCAGTGCTGGTCGCGCCTCTGGGCGATTCGTTCGGAATCGACCCGTTCAGAACCGACCCATAACGATGAACAATCACCACGACCGAATACAGGAGAATCACCTCATGGCTTACCTGAACAAACTCGCCACACTCGTTCCGCTCGCAATGATCGTTGCAGCATGCTCCAATGACGCGAAGGCACCGTCGGATTCCGCCGCCGCATCCACCGTGAGTTCCAGCAGTACGACTGCGCATGCAGCCGTGAACGATTCCGCGGGACAGCAGGTTGCGATGGCGACCCTCACGCAGGATAGCGCCGGGACAGTACACATCGAGATACGTGCGCGCGGATTGTCCGCGGGCGAGCACGGCGTGCACTTTCATACTGTCGGCACCTGCACCGCGCCTACGTTTGCATCGGCAGGCGGTCACTTCAACCCTGATACTACCAAGCATCACGGGCTGGACAATCCGGCCGGGCCACATGCGGGTGATCTTCCGAATATGCTCGTAGACTCCGCCGGAAATGCGAACTACACGGCCACAACGAACAGAGTATCGCTGACTGTCGGGCCGAACAGTCTGTTCGACAGCGACGGAAGCGCACTCGTGATTCATGCCACGGCTGATGACAACATGAGCGATCCCGCGGGTAACGCTGGCGGCCGCATCGGCTGCGGGTTGATCGAAAAGGGCGCCGCTCCGGCGGCGTGAGCCAACTGACGGCATTCTGAGGGCCAAGTGTGGCTACCGGTCAACGGTAGCCGCACTGCTGGACCTCACCCGGAGTGCCGGCCTGATGCAACATCCCGCCAGATCAGGCGTAAAATTGTATACGGTATTCAGTCACGGCGCGCCGGCATGGTCGGTAGCGCACCGATAGCCATTACGACATCTCAAAATGAAGATCACCACCCTTGCAGCAGCGTCGGTTCTGGCGACGTCGCTTTCCGGAGCGGCGTTCACGACGCTCTCCGCTCAGAACGATACCGCGGCCCACTTTACCCATGCCGACACCCTTCGGGGAAGCAACACTCCTGAACGCGCGTGGTGGGACGCCACTTTCTATGACCTGCACGTAAGAGTCAATCCCGCAGACAGCAGCATCAGCGGACATAACGGAATCACCTATCGCGTGACGGGGCCGTCGCGCGAAATGCAGATAGACCTCCAGGTACCGCTCGAGGTCGACAGCATGATTCAGGACGGTCAGCATCTACAGTACCGTCGCGACGGAAATGCATTCTTCGTGACACTGCCGACTGCGCAACGCGAAGGCTCTTCCAGAACGGTCACCGTCTACTATCACGGCCGTCCGCGTGTGGCGAAGCGCGCTCCGTGGGACGGCGGTTTTGTCTGGACGCACGACACCGCAGGCAACAACTGGATCGCGACGGCGGTTGAAGGGCTTGGCGCCAGCGCATTCTGGCCCAACAAGGATCTGGAAGCAGACGAGCCGGACAGCCAGCGCATCGCCATAACCGTGCCTTCAACGCTCATCGACGTCTCCAACGGCCGACTTCGCAGCACCAAGCAGAATGCGGACGGTACCACGACCTATGAATGGTTCGTGGAGAACCCGATCAACAACTACGATGTCGAAATCAATGCCGGCAAGTACGTGCATTTTGGAGAGACGTATAAAGGTGAGGACGGCATTCTCACGCTCGACTTCTGGCCTCTCGCATACAACCTCGAAAAGGCAAAGAAGCAGTTCACGCAGGTAAAACCGATGATCGCGTGTTTCGAGCACTGGTTCGGTCCGTACCCTTGGTACAAGGACGGATACAAACTCATCGACGCGCCACACCTCGGCATGGAGCATCAAAGTGGTGTGGCGTACGGCAATCACTACCAAAACGGTTATCTGGGGCGTGATCTCTCGGGTACGGGGTGGGGACTCAAGTGGGATTTCATCATCGTGCATGAAAGCGCGCACGAATGGTGGGGCAACAGTCTGACGGCAAAGGATCCTGCCGACGAGTGGATCCATGAGAGCTTTGCGAATTACGCTGAGAATCTCTATACGGAATGCCAGGACGGGAAGGCTGCAGGGGCTGCGTACGTGATCGGAACGCGCAGGCTCATTAAAAATGACAAGCCCATCGTTGGCCATTTCGACGTGAACAATCAAGGCTCCGGCGACATGTATTACAAGGGCGGCAACATGCTGCACACGATTCGTCAGATCGTAAACAACGACGAGAAGTGGCGCGGCATTCTGCGCGGGCTGCAGAAGACGTTCCGCCATCAAGTGGTCAGCGGCACGCAGGTCGAGGACTACATCAGCAGGCAGGCTGGTATCGACCTGAGCAAAGTATTCAGGGAATACCTGAATACGACAATGGTGCCCGTTCTGGAATACCAGATCGATGGATCGAGACTGAGCTATCGCTGGTCCGACGTAGTACCGGGCTTTGCGATGCCGGTCAAGGTCTCGCTGTCTGATGGAAAGCTGAGTTTCATCCATCCGACGGAAAAATGGCAGACGACAACGCTTCGCCTGGCATCGCCTGATTCGTTCCACGTGGATCAAAACTTCTATGTGCTTACGAAGAACCTCAATCAGCCAACGCCCGCGAAACCGTAGCGCAATTCAAGACTTCGTGGCTGGCGCGAAAAACGGGGTTGAGGACATTGTCCTCAACCCCGTGTGCGATTCCGGTCGAAGTCTACGACAGCGACGGAATGAAGAATGGTTGAACTATCGCCACTACGGCTGCCGCCGACAGCGGTTCATCAAATGCTTCGGTCGCGGCCGCAGTTTTATCGATGCCGGACGGGAGATTCGGGAGCTGGGTAACGTCCAGCCCGCCCTGCATAACGTTGTCCTCTCCTGCGTAGATCATGCCTAGCGCGGTTACTGCACCTGCCGACGGATTTGATATGTTGCCCGCCCCTGCAGCTGCTGCGCCGCCACCGGTAATCGTACCGCTGTACTTGATATTCGACGCGCCGGTCATGCGACGCAGTCTGCGGATCTTGGACGCGTGACGGGCTTCGACCGAATGAATTCGGAGCGCCGCCTCAAGGACCGCTGGATTGGTCATGAGGTTTGGTGCCTGCCCCTTATATGCGCGAACGCCGGTGTCTTCCGCGCCCTGAGCTACGAGCAAGAGGAAGTTGACGTCGACAGTGGCCTGCGCGAACGGACCCGTGCCGGTGCCACGTCCGCCGGTGAAATCGAAACTGCTGCCATTCAGATTAAGCGAGTTCACGGCGCCGTTCGCCATAAGGAACGCGACATGTTCGACCTCGTGTTTCTGAATCTGTTGAATGGCCGGAATTGCTGCGGCCGGAACCATTGCGCGGACAGCTGCGAAGGCGGTGTTCTGCGCCGCGACGGAACTGATTCCGAGCACGGCCTTGTAGAACTCGTTCTCGAAGATCTCGAGCTTGAGCGCGAAATCAATGACTTGCTGAACGCTGAGCGGCGTCCCCTGTCCGAATGCCTCTCGACTTAGTGCTGCGAGCGCAATCGGTGCGGACATCATCGCAAGGCCGGCAGCGACCGACGATCCTATCGCTGCGCCCTTCAGGATTGCTTCTCTGCGCGATACGAGACGCTTGGTGATATCGGGCTCGATGGTCCCGAGTATCGTTTGTGTTTGTTCCATTTATCTGTTATCTCCGGTGAGCGACGTTGGTGTCATGTGATGGATCACGGTGTCGGCGACGGCGGCCCGGCGTCCGGCGTGGCACTTCCGGATGGCGATGCACCGATGGTCACCATCGTTGTAAGCAGGCCCGTGCTTCCCACACGTCCCAGCACACTGCTCGGCTCGAGCTTGACGTCGAGTCCAGCCGTTGCTCCGCTGCTCGCGACGACATCGTCGCCGGCAAATCGGGTTCCGGCCGCCGTTCCACCGGTAACACCTGCAGCGTCGCGGATATCACGAATTGCCGCTGCGTGACGTGCTTCGACAGAGACGATTTTTCCGGCGAGAGTCAGATAATCGGCGCTCTTGAGGTACTTGCCAGCTCCGTTGTACGCGGACACTCCGAGATCCTCGAACGCTTCTGCATTCTTGAGGATCACCGCGCCACTCGTGAGCGTGGATGCAACCGCTGTGGTGCTGAAGGCGAGTGTGCCGATCGCTTTTTGGCCGAGCGCAGCCTTGAGAAACTCTCGATGGATCACCTCGTGGCTCCGAAGATCTGACATAACCTCCTGCTGGTCTGCGTTGAGCGAGCCGAACGCAGCCGAAGCGACTACCGCCGTATAGAACGCCGCCTCCAACTGCTCCAGAGCGTAGGCGTAGTTCAGTATCCCGATGTCATCGCTGAGATTGAGCGACGCGGATCCTCCGCCGCCCATCCCGGGCGCGGTTGCGGGTGAGTAGCCGTCACACGCCTCGAACAGAGCAGGCGCCAGAACTATGGTCCCACCGACGCCCAGCATCTTGAGGAAGCTGCGGCGGGTCGACGACTTCCAAAGTTGTTCCGTGCTGCTGACCAGGAGCGTCCTGCCGTCATCTGACATGTTGCCTCCATTAAACCGGCCTGGTGTTGCACGCGTTCCGGCCGATGGAGACGCGCGATGCGGGATTCGATCTACCGTCTTGACCCCCAGTTCGGCTGTAACGCAGAATTCGAGCCTAACTGCTCAAGAATCATGTAGCAGATCGTAGATTACTACGCATCTGGTACTTAGATTGGATTCAAAATCGCGGTTGGGAGGCTAGAGGCCTAATGGCGGCGGTGCTCCGGGATGGGTCCGCGCCGGCCGGCCGGAGGTCGGTTTGGATGGTACGGGGTAGGGCGCTGATCGGGGGAGTCCGCTCAGTCAGACCGAGATCCTTGCCCGGGCCGCTGTCCAAACAGCTTCGGCCGCGCTTCCTTTAACGCTGTCAAACTTCACCGGTCGAGTCGCCAACGTTGCCTGAAAGCCTGGAGAGCATCATCGAGGTCCTTCGCAGCCGAGTCCTTCGTGGATTGGAGGCGGGGACTCTGGTTGCGGGTGACAGGCTGCCGAGCGGGCGCGAGCTGGTGAACGAGTTCGGCGTCGATCACCGAACGGTGCTCGCTGCGTATCGCGTGCTCGCGGAAGAGCGGCTCGTAGAAACGCGCCAGCGCGGCGGTGTTTATGTGGCGCAGCGCATGGGTGCGGATGGGATTCCACCGCTTCCGGCATCGTGGTTCTCCGACATACTCGCCGAAGGGCTTGCACGCGAGATACCTGCGCCAGACCTGGACGAGTGGCTCCGCCGCTGTACACAGACCCTGCGCCTGCGTGCAGTGGTCATTGCATCCACGTCCGACCAGGTGGCTGGTCTTGTGCGCGAGCTTACTGACGATTTTGGATTGGAGGCCGAGGGGGTGCTCGCGGAGGAATTACCGGGGATTTCGGACGGACGGCCGCCGATTCTTCTGAGGCGCGCTGACATCATCGTTACGACCGGCGCGCACGCTGAGCGAATCAACGCGATAGGAGGAGCGCTTGGCAAGCCGGTTCAAGTCATCGAGGTGCGGCC
>JBDTAB010000244.1:0-4810 GCA_039924865.1 Gemmatimonadaceae bacterium
ACGTGAGACGCAATTACCGCGGTCTCGATCGCGCGCTCGCGCTCACGTACCTGGTCGTGACGAAGCCGGGACGGTCCGTCGCGGAGGTGCTCCGCGGCCACCCCGCGATGGGCAGCGCAATATTTCGCGGATTCCTGCACGGCCTGACCGATAACACTGCTTAATGGTCGATCGTAGCGAGTTTCGCGATGTCTACCACTATCGCCTCGCAGTCGTTAGCGAGGTTCTGGCTGCACCGCTTCGACTGGCCGCCAGGCTGGCGTCAAGGTCGGGTACCCAGCCACCGGCCAGTTGGCGTAGCGGAATAATCCTCGGCCAAGGCCACATCGGCGACGTACTTTACCGCACGTGTTCGCTTGCGGCACTCCATGCGGGACTTCCGGCATGCCGATGGTCGTACCTCGCACCGCCCGGCGCGGCCGCCGTGCTCGCCGGAAATCCAGCGTTGGTGGAAGTGCTGCCGTGGAGCAGCGATGCTGCACCGCTGGCGATTACAGCGGAAAGACGGGATGCGCTCAAGACGCGACAGTTCGATGTCGCCCTCTGCAGCGACAACATCGCACACCACCACGCGCTTCTCCTTGCCCTTAAGCTGAGAATCCCCAATCGCGTTGCACTCGCACGTAAGGGGATCTCCGGCCTCGCAACGCTCGACGTAGATACCGGCGGCCCAGTTTCGCATCCGGCGGCGTTCAGACAAATCGTGGATGCCGTAACCGGCGAACACGACGCATCAGAGCTTCGGCCTCGCATTTATCCATCTTACGCTGACGTTCAAGCGGCGGCTTTAGAGTGGTCGCGACTTGGGCTGGACAGCAGCACGGTGGTGATAGCCTCAGCTGTGACTACGCGGCAGACGATCGGTGATTTCCCACCAGAGTTTTTCCAGGCTGTGCTTCGCCGTGTCCTGACCCTGGCGCCGGACGTGCGGGTACTGCTCAGCGGCTCCGTGGACGACAAGCCTGTCCTGCAAGCCATCGCCGCGAATCTTGGCGACCGCTCCGTGGTCTCCGCGGGAGAGCTTTCACTGCTCGCTTACGGAGCCATGCTCCGGCGCTGCAGCGCGTTCGTCGGAGCCGACTCGGGGCCGCGCCACCTTGCCAATTCGGCTGGTATTCCGGTGTTTTTCGTTCGGAACATGGGCGCAAATGAAATTGGAAGTGGTGCGTATTGCCCGAGCGAAACGGACCTCGCTCCGGCAGGGCAGTATTTCTCACCAGAGCAGATGCGGGCGGCGCTCGAAACCATCGACCGCGATGCGGCAGCTACCGCTATCGTATCCGCGGCGCGGCGACGAGCTCGCGATAGCATCGCAGATACGCCGCGCTGAACGCAGCGGGCGAAAACTCGCGCAACACACGAGCGCGCCCTGCCTGACCCATCTTATTGCGCGTTCCGGGATCGGCAAGCAGGCTTACGATCGCCCGCGCCATTTCTGTCGCGTCACCGGGCGTCGTGAGCAGCCCCGTGACGCCGTGCTCTACCATCTCCGGCGCACCCCCATGTTTGGTCGCGACGACCGGCAGCCCGCTCCCCATCGCTTCGAGTATGGTCGTCGGCAATGGATCGGGCCGGATGGACGGTTGCACAAAGACGTCGAAGGTGCGGAGGAGCGCGGGAGTATCAGAGCAGTAGTCGCTAATCGTCACGCGATCCGCGACCCCGAGATCGCGCGATAGCTCACGCAGATTGTCGATTGCAGCAGTGTTTCCCGTAAGCACGCCACCGGCGAACACGAAGCGCACGTTGGGGACAGCTTCGCACACCGTACGCGCAGCCTGAAGCAGAAGCTCCTGCCCCTTCCAAGTACCGACACGCCCTATCATCCCCACTACCAGTGACGGCTGCGGCCGACTGGTACGTGCGGACGTTGCCTCTCCGGGGGAAAAGCGCGCGGGATCTACCGAATTGTGGATCACCGTTATCCACGACGACGCTTGTGGTTGCGTGTCCAGAAGGTGATTGCGAACCGCATGCGATACCGCAACAACTGCATCTGCAGACCGCACGACCTTGCGCGCGAGCCATTTTCGCACCGCTACCGGACGCTCCACGATCTCCGAAACGTGCCAGAGATGCGGTACGCCGAGCGTGCGCGCCAACCGCGCTCCGGTCAGAACGGTCGCAGTATGTGAGTGCACTAGCGCAATGTCACGATCGCGTACGATGTCGAGCGCGCCATCGGCCGACGGGCCCGCAGCACGCAGCAGTTTCGCGATTCCGGTCGGCGTCATGTATCGCCGCCGAAGTACGGTAAGAGGTAGTGCGTGAACCGGGATGCCTATTGCACGGAGCCGTCCGCTCAGCCGGAGTTCCGCTGGCAGTTCCGAATTCACATCATCCGGCACCAGTACGACCGCCTCGAATTCGGTCCCTTGCAGAGCCCGCACCGTCTCGTACAACACGTAATCCGACCCGTACCACTCGTCGGCGCCGTGCACGAACAGGATCGTGCGACGTTTACCGGGCATGCATTCCCGGTAACAAAATGCGTGGATGCTTTCGCACAAAACGGAGCATGCCATGCATGTGCCAGAGCGTGCGACGGTCGAAGAACACCTTGTCCGTCGCCGCCTGATGCTCGTGCATCGCACGCGCGGTC
Source organism: Gemmatimonadaceae bacterium (assembly GCA_039924865.1). Lineage (GTDB taxonomy): Bacteria > Gemmatimonadota > Gemmatimonadetes > Gemmatimonadales > Gemmatimonadaceae > Fen-1247. The sequence continues at coordinate 2,603 of JBDTAB010000244.1, forward strand.
GGCGTCTGCCAGACTTCCCAGCCCTTGTTCCACATCCGCCACGCCAGGTCGACATCCTCGATGTAAAGCGGCCGGTAGCCAGGATCGAAGCCGCCGAGTTCGCTCCATGCGCTGTCGCGCACGAAAAGACACGCGCCAAGAGCCCAGTCGACGGTTCGGTCTTCCGTAGGCGGGGCTAGATAGTGCGCCGTCCGCGCCAGTCGTGCCTCGCCGATCAGCCGCCGGAGTGGCGTGCGCCTTATGACCGTGCCCGCGAAGCGTGGAAATCGTCTTGCCGACGGCTGCGCTGCGCCGGAAGGAAAGCTCAGCAACGGTACGACTACGCCGGCCTGAACGTGACGACGCATGGCATCGATCATGGCCGCAGTGCAGTCAGGCTCCAGAACGACATCCGGATTCAGAACGAGCCCGAAATCGAAACTCGTCATCGCGAGGGCGTCGTTGTGATTCTCGGCGAAGCCAAACGGCGAGTCTCGCCGGAGAATTTGCGCGTCCGGAAACAGCTCTCGCGTGACAGTGGACGTGCTGTCGTCAATGCCATTCACCACGACGACAACGGAGAGAGCGCCGTCAAACCGTTGAGCCACGAGCGATTCGAGACACGCGCGGATCCTGTCGCCCTCGCCGGTCGAGACTATGGATGCCGATACGCGAATCAATTGGGTGTCCCCCAAGTCGGAATTGGGCGCGTCATGCCGCCAGCTCCCCAACTCGCCCGGTCCAGAAGACCTTCCGCAACGACACCGGGACGATCCGGTTCGCTGCCAAAAGGAGAAGCGTCGTGTCGAGCGTGACACGCGCGGTCCAGGCAACTGCGGCGCCGACGATTCCGTACCGGCCGACCATGTACCACGCAAAAGGAACGTGGATGACGAGTTCCATCATGTGGAACTTGGCCGGTACATCCGGTCGTCCAGCCGCTTCGAGAAACGTGTACGGGATGTGTGCTATAGCATTGATCAGCACCCCGACGGACAGGATCCGTAACGCCACGGCGCCCTGCGCCGCGTACTCCGGCCCCATCCACACCTGGAGTATCGCCGGTGCAAAGAAGAAAGCGATTGCCGCGGGCATGATCATCATCACGAGCAGCGCTCGCATGGATGATGCAAACAGCCGGTCGATGCGCCCCGCCGCTGCGACCACGCCGAGACCGGTGAGTAGCGGAAATAGCGCGATGATGAGACTGTTGGGTATCATGAGTAACCGCGTTATTCCTTCATAGGGCGCTGTGTAGTATCCGACCGCAGTCAGTCCCGAGCGTGCGCCAAGCGCGAAGCGATCGAAATACACGAGCATCGGGCTCACCACTCCGGATACGGCCACCCATCCGCCGAAACTGATCAGACTGCGAAGGCGGCGCCAGTCGCGTGGTGGTTCCACTCGAAATTGCGGAATCACGCGCCCGATCGCGTACAGCGTGACGAGAGATGCAACTGCTCGCCATGCTAACACCCACATCAGCATGTCGGGAAGTGAGTGCCCCATCCGCGCCAGGATCGCAGGGATAATGATAGATCCAGCCGACGTCGGGACTTTGATCGCGTTGCTAAGCGTGAAGTGCTGCGCACCTTCGAGCACACCGCGGAATGTTGTAAGAGCCAGCACTACGGGCAGGTTCAGCGCGACGACTACGAATAGCAGCGAAGCCTCAGTGACCAGCTGTGGGTCCACTCTGAACACATGCTGTGCGAGACTTCCCGCAAAGTAGCTGAGCAACGCGGCCGCGACGCAGCCGATGATAAGCTGGACCGATAGCGATACCGACGTGATCTGCGACACGTCGTTCGTGCCGCGCGCGATCGAGTCGGCGACGTACCGAACCGTCGCCTTGCCGAGCCCGACGTCGAAGAGCGTCAGGTACTCGAGAAATGCCCAGCTTACTCCGAGCAGTCCAAACCGGGCCGGCCCGAGAGCGTGCGTGAGTGTCGGTAGCACCACCGCGGCAACGAGTAGCGGCACCGCAAGGCCAGCAAGATTGAGGAGTGCATTGCGACCGACTCGCGACCGCAGCGCGCGTAGTATTTCGTTGCTCAAGGCAGACGCACTACATCATCCGCTGCTTCCAGGTGTTCGGCACCAGCGGCGAATCGATTTCGATCGGAAGATGATACTGAAACGGCCGCGTTCCGTTGCTGCGAATCCACTCGATGATGCTGAGCAGTCCGTCGCGCAACGACACCTTCGTCTCGTAATCCAGGAGTCGTC